>NZ_FTMS01000006.1 GCF_900156105.1 Alkalispirochaeta americana | reverse complement strand
ATACCGGACGAAAACATCCGCCATGGGATTCAGCGGCCGCTCGATACGATCCATGGAGATATACTACTCCTGTTTCCTGGAGGTATCAACAGCAGGTACCGGGGATGTCCTGGCTATTCGCGGGCAAGGGATACGAGAGGGATATCGAACTATACTACTTCAACGCCCGGTGGTACGACGCGACGAGCAGCTTCACAGCGAGCTGAAAAGCGATATGAACGTTGAGAGCCTCCCGTCGGGGAAGTTCGCCGTGAAGGCCCTGATCCTGAAAGTTGCCCTGGTTGCCTTCAATATCCTTCGATTTCTTGAGCAATCGGTGCTTGGTATGGAGGAGCTTCCGTACAAGACCGAGGTGACGCGAAAGCGTCTACGGAAAGTGATTGACCATTTGATCCGGGTTGAGGTGAAGCTTGTCTTCCATGCCCGCCAACAGGTGATCAAATTGCGGGGCCGCGACCCGTGCCTCCGGGCGCTTTACGACAGCTGTAGCGTGTTATAGAAGGTCCTGGTGAAAAACCCCGATGGAACGGGGAAGGTGTGCGCCCGTCGTGAGACCGCGTGCGACGAGTCCATGCCCACAGCGGGTGTGCGTGAAAACCCCTTCGAACAGCCCGCCAGCGTGGGATCTTATACGGACTCAGGCCTGATTCAGAGCAAAGCAAGAAGGATCACGTTAACGGTAAGGCTTAGCAGAAAGAACAGAATTCTGGGGCTCACAAAACTGATTAACTTGATGGGCGAAACTTCGGGCGTTTGCTGGAGTTCTTCGACCTGGTAATCCCGTATTTGTTCCTTGAGCTTGTCCAGGGGTAAGTCGATTCGGGGTTTTCGGTTCTTAAGGGCCTCTTGAAAGTCTTGCTCTTCCGGCTGCTGTTTTCCTGGGGCTGCTTTTCGTTTGCGGAATACCTCAAAGCTGATGATCAAAAGCGTAACAATTATAAAACCTTCAAAGAATGCTTTCAGAAACCCTGTGAACAAGGTGGTCCAAAAGAGTTGGAGAGTCATCAAAGTTTGAGGGAAGCTATCCTTATGGGCGAGTATGATTGCTTCCATGGGGGCAAAGTGGGGCAAGAGCAGCTGTCGGGCCACTTCGGCACTCATTATCATGGCCGGTACCGAAAGCAGGTGTACCAGAGCCAGGGCATAGGAGGATCGTCGAAAGCCTTCCAGGGCGGTCTTAAACTTCGGATGGGTGTTCAAGCGAAGCACACCACCCCGAAGAAAGAAGACCCAGGGGTAGAAAAAGAGAAATAGGGGTATCACTATAATGGTAACCAGCAAGAAGATGCCTATTATCCCTCCAATGAGACCGGAATAAGGAATATTCATGCCGTCAATACTTAACCAGAGAGGTGTGTAGGCCAGCACCAGCGTTATGGGAGCGCTCAGAAAAAACAGAGGGCTTTTGTTCGAGTAGTGCCGGTCACCCATGATGACATAAGCCTCTGTCAGAATTCTGAGATAATGGAGCATTCCAGCGATGAAAAGCCCAAGGTGGATGAGAGTAAGGTTTTCGCTCAGGCTCTGTGGGCTCAGGTCAATGTCAAGGGTTGGAGTCCCCTGGCCTGAGCCTAATAGAGGTTGGACTACCAGCATCCAGAGTCCCATGATCCACCAGAGCTCCCAGCCCGGTAATAGTTTTTTCTGTGGTACCAAGCTGCCGCTCAGCCGGTTCCACATGGCATCGGGGTGACCTGGATTGAACTGCCCTAAGGCCTTAACGACTTCGGGGATTTGCTTATGTTTATCAAAGTACTGCCGGGCGGCGTCGTCTTCGTTTTGGGCGTAAAGAATCAGACCCTTTCTGTTGCTTCCCAGACACAGGTATCGGTCAAAGCGGGTTTTCTGTGGTTGAGCCTGGCAAGAATTGCTTTTTTGTTTCTTCATGAGTGCTACCCGGATATTCGTTCATCATCTGTACAGCATCGCCACCATGCTTGATTGTGCGATCTTTTTCCCACCTCTGCAGTGTAGCACTACCGGTACCAGTGTGGCCCGGCCGGCTGGAAGCAAATCCCGCTCATCCCTCGCCGGTCAGATCGATCAGGTCCCTGATCTCGGTAGTGCTCAGCTGCGTCAGCCACTTCTCGCCCTGGGCGACGGTCAGCTCGGCGAGATCCTCCTTGGCCTCCAGCATGGCGCTGATCTTTTCCTCAAAGGTCCCGCCGGTAATAAAGCGATAGACCATCACATCCTTCCTCTGGCCAATTCTGAAGGCCCGGTCGGTGGCCTGATGCTCCACAGCAGGATTCCACCACAAGTCGTAGTGGATCACATGGTTCGCTGCGGTCAGGTTGAGCCCGACCCCGCCGGCACGAATCGAGAGCACCATCACCTGGTAGGTCGGGTCGTTCTGGAACCGGTCCACCATGGCATCGCGTTCCTTGCGCGAGCTGCCGCCGTGCAGGAACAGACAGGGCAGGTGCAACTCGGCATCGATCATCTCCTGGAGCAGCCGCCCCATCTCGGCGAACTGGGTAAAGATCAGCACTTTCTCTCCCCGTTCGGCAATAGTCCCGACCTGCTCTGCCAGCAACTTCGCCTTCCCCGACACCGCCGAGCCGCGTCCGCCCCGTTTGGCGTAGAGGTGGGGGTGGCAGCAGATCTGCTTGAGGCCGGTCATCAGCTTGAAGACCATCCCGGACCGCTCGATCCCCTCAGCCTCCCCAAGAAATTCCTCGGTCCTCTCAACCAGCTCCCGGTAGAGCACCATCTGCTCCCCCGTAAGAAGGGGATAGCGGTTGATCACGATCTTTTCCGGAAGATCGTCGATAATGGTGCGGTCCGTTTTCAGACGGCGAAGAACGAGCGGCGCCGTAACGGTGCGAAATTGCTCCAGGGCAGTCTGGTCGCGGAAGCGTTCAATCGGCACGGCATAGCGCTCCTTAAAGGACGCCCTCGTTCCCAGATACCCCTTCATGGCAAAGTCGATGATGCTCCAGTAGTCCAGGAGGCGGTTCTCCACGGGAGTCCCCGTCATCGCGATGGAGAACCCCGCCTTGAGGGCCTTCACCGCCCGGGCCTGGGCCGATGCGGTGTTCTTGATATTCTGCGCCTCATCAATAATGAGAACCGACCACTTCCGGGAGCCAAAGTGCTCCATATCGCCCCGCAGGAGAGCGTAGGTGGTGAGGATCACATCGACCCCGGAGGGCATCGTACGGTCGCTCCCGTGGTAAATCCCCGTGACGAGGGAGGGGGCAAAGCGGTGAAGCTCGCGCTCCCAGTTGGTTACCACGCTCGCCGGCACAACCGCCAGGGCGGGCCGGTTCGGCCGGAGGGCCGATTCCTCCTGGAGCTTCAGGAGAAAGGCAATCACCTGAACTGTCTTGCCCAGCCCCATATCGTCGGCCACCACCGCACCAAGGCCGATCCGGTAATTGTTATACAGCCACCGGTACCCGCGCAGCTGGTAGGGCCGAAGTTCAGCCCTGAGCCCCGGGGGAACCTCCGCCTCGGGTGCTTTCAGGAGCTGGTCAAAGAGGGCGCGTGCCTCGGGGCTCATCGCTATGGGTGCGCCCTCATAGGTGCCGGTCAGGCCGATCTGCAGGAGGTCGATCGCCCTGGGGCGGGGATCGCGTTCCATTTTTCGGGAAATCTGTGCCAGCCGGGTCTCGTCCAGCTCGATAAACCGGTCCTTGTAGCGGACAAAACGGCCGTAGCGTTCGCTCAGTTCGAACAACTCCTCGGCAGGCATCACCTCGTCTCCCACAGCGACGTGCCAGTCCACGGCCAGCATATCCTTCAGCGAGGTATAGGACACAACCCTGTCGGAGTCGGAGTCCGATCGTTTCCTCATCCCCAGCGTAAGATGGGGCTGAAACACCTCCCGCAGTGCCTTGGGAACCACCGTTCGCACCCCCAGCGTCCGCAATGCCGGTATCGCGCCAAACCATTCCTCCAGAAAATTTCCGGTGGAAACCGTTACGGCTCTGCCTTCCTTCAGAAAGGTATTCACCGTTCCCAAATACGTGGAGAGCAGACTCAGATCGCGCAGCAGGGGGAGCGTTTCGGGATCGAGGGATTCCAGAAAGAGCGGAAAACTCACGGGCAGGCTCTCGGGTTCGCGGCGATCCCCGACCAGAACTTCGAATTTGAAAGCATCCTGGCCCCCTTCCTCCACGCGGATAACCGGATGGTGGTGGATCGGGCGTATAAAGAAGCGTCCCAGCCAGAGATTAATGGTCTGGGCGTTGCCCTGCTCCTCAAACCTGGCGGGACGGTATTCATCACCCTGGAAGAACATCGCCCGAATCGGGTGTTCCCCGGCATTTTTCACCGGTTCCAGAAGGCGGAGGTAGTGGCGCAGGAAGAAGGAAATCAGAAAGAGCACCTGTTCCCGGCGTGGCAGAGGCTTCCGGTCGTAGCGGAGAACCTCCCCGGGAAGCGCCCTGACGAGGCCCTCGAAAATCTCTGCGACCTCGCCGTTAAAGAGCGCCGGAATCCACCGGATGATAAAAGTGTCCTTCCGCACCGAAATCAGTTCCGGCACAATTGCGTGGCGCTCCATCACCCGCAGGGCGAAGTTGTGGCACATGATCAGAAAGGAAACCATCGGCGGATAGACCGAGAGATCCCCCGCAGAGAGGCGCTGCAGGTACTCCACGAAGGGGGAGAAGTCGTCGGAGTCGAAGGCCACCTCACCCTCTCCCGACCCGATCCTTCCGGTAACGCCGCCGCTCCCCTTCTGAATCGTCATCGTACACGTTGAAGAGGGGGCAGTCCGGGATTCCTCCTGGATATCCAGACGGCTGATGTAGCGTGTTGCCTTCGTGCCGGTCTTGCGGATCGCCCCCAGCAGCAGCTCCCTGAAATCCCCCTGAAGATAAAAGAGAGGGAACTCCGTCAGGAGTTGTGCCGTCGCCGGATAGAGATCGGGAATCGCGGCCAGATCGAGCTCCTCCAGGGACTCCCGGGAGCAGGCGTACTCCACCGGGCCTTCGGCAACCAGCGACTCGACCCCGACGATCTTCCCGTTATCCTCCAGCGGCCCGCCGTGGATCGCCTCCAGGAGGTTCAGACCGTGCATCCGAAAGACGAGAAAGGGATTCTTGTCTATTTCGTTAGCCACGATGTACACCACCGCGGCGAGGTGTTTGCACGGCACCGCCCAGTCGGGGCAGGAGCAGGTCATGGCGAGTTCTTTCCAGCTTTTTGGGAAGAGCCGGATTCCCCGTTCCGCCAGGACGCCTTCCAGCTCCGGCGGGAGCCGGCGCGCCTCCAGTTGCGACAGATAGTAGGGATCGTCCTTCACCAGATCGATGATCGTCTCCTGCTCGAGGGCCCTGAACTCCCAGAGCGTGAGTCTCACGCTGTAGGGGGTCGGCCTGGTACCTTTGACCCGCGCGCTGATCCTGGTCCCCTCGATACTGATCGATTTCACCGAGCCGTTTCGGGCATAGCGCTTTCCCCGGGGCAACCGGTTTCCAAAGTCGATATGAGCGAGCGCATCCAGCCAGCGGCGCCCCCACCAGGTGTGGCCAAACTCTATCCGTGCCATGCCGTGAGTCTAGTCCTCCGGGCAGATCGGATCAATCCTGCGCGCCCCCCGAGAGAGACCCGAGAGGGACCCGAAAGAGACCCGAAAGAAACCCGAAAGAAAAGTGAGAGGCTCTTTCATGATTCCAAGCGCGAGGATTTGACGTATCGTTCCTGACCACCTAAGCTAGTGAGAAAACGGGTCTTGCGTATACGCGGGTCATGATTAAGGAGCTTGGTGTGATGAAAAGACATACTCTGGCAGTGCTGACTTCCTCGGTACTGATGTTGATGGTGATCCTTCCCGCAGCTATTTCGGCGCAGTCAAATGCGGTTTACCGCCTGCAGGGCAACGAAGAGTTCGTCTATGGCCGGATCGGCCTGAACGACGACGGCTCCCAAAGATTTACTTTTCTGGTTGTCCGAACGCCGAACCCCGACAAGACAATTTATCGCCGGGAGGATGAATCGTACGTCGGGGTGCGTTCGATCGGCAGGGGTGGTTCAATGTCGGTTGACCGCGACGTCCAGGACTTTGACAGGTACGACTACTTTATCGTTTTTAACGGCAACAAGCTGGGTCCTTTTGACCGCTTTAAGGAAGTAAAACATGACAACCCCAATGTAGCGGACTGGATCAGCCCGGGCGGCCAGGGGCTGACTTTTTCCGCAGTAGAGGGACAGCACTACCGGCTGTATGCCAACAGTCGGCCACAAACCTCTTACTGGAGCTATTCCCAGACACCACTTGTTGCCGAAGCACCCGGCAAAGTAGCCTTTGTAGTTCAGTTCGACCGCAACAACTGGCATCTTCGCGAAAACCACCGGCTCATAAAACAGGAATACGCCGGGATATGGAACCTTGAGTATTCGGCCGATGGTTCAAAGTTGATGTACGTCGGTGCTCCTGAACGAACGAATGAGCGCCATGTTTATATTAATCACGAGCGTGTCGGCGGACCTTACACCTCGGTTCTTCCGTATGTCACCGGTTTTGTTGATAACACCAACACTCCATACTTTGTAGGGAGCACCTCCAGCGGCCAGGAAGTGGTTGTTGGTACCCGCCGGGTTAACCTGCCGCGGAACATCAGAAACATCGGTCGGGTTTACTCCGACAGTGGCAGACTGGCTTTCTCCGGCCAGGATGGTGACAGGCGCTTTTCCTACCTGTACACAGTCTCCAACAATACCCTGCTCGAACGTGAAGGCCGGCTGGTTGGGAGGGGCCTAATAATCGCCAACAATCGTGCCTACCTTAACATTATTGAATCCAATGATAACCGCACTCTGATTGACCAGAACAACAACGTGGTCTTTTCAATGCCCCTCCGCGAGCTGCACGATACCCTGTCCTCTGTAAGGGCCGATGCTTCCCCTACAGGCGATATCTATATCACGTACAGGCGTGCAGATGGCCAGGGGGTTGTCCTTAAAAACGGGAATCCTTACGAGCCCGCAGGCTCGGACTTTTCCAGGCTTATACACATTTCTTTCAACCCGGTTACCGGCTTGCCCCAGATCGGTTTGGATATTTCCACTGACGATTCAGGCAACGTGCGGCGCATTATCCATAACGACAAGGCTTTTGATACTGTCGGAGAAATGGATAATTTTGAAAGGTATTCCGTGTTTCCGCCCGAAGGCCCAGCTTACTGGATCAGACGACGAATTCACGCACATCGCGACTGGCGCTGGACCGTCTTTCGCGAAAACGAACAGGTAAGCGAGGAGTTTCATCACCTCTTCGCGCTTACAGTATCAAATGATGGAACAAGATTTGCGGCTCTTGTTTCGGATGACCCCGATGCCGATATCAGGGACTACTACAGCACAAACAGGTCAATGCATACTCCCGTGACCCTGATGGTGGATGGACGGCTCATTAATGGACGGTTTGGCGCCCCGGTATGGTCACCGCGTGACGGTCGATTTCTTGCCCTGACACAGGATGGTCGCAACATAATTATTCGCCGGCTCTAGGGGAGGACGCCGGCGCTTGCTGGTCGCCGGTGGCTCTGGTGGATCCTTCGGGCAGGGTGTTAAGGGAGGCCCCCTGGTGTTCCCTCTCCCTGCCCGGGGTGTTGTCCCGGCACCACCGGCCGTTGCTGTCGCAGGTACCGTCGCTGGCTGCATCCTGTGACCGCCCCGGCCACTCTTTTTGTGCTTTTATGAGCGTGCAACCGGGAACGCCTTCTCTCCCGGATCACCCAGCATCAACAGGTGGGGATGATATTCCCCTTGCGTTTGAGGCATTGCCCGGTTTTCACCCGCCGATGCCAGTTGCACTCCGCCATTGAGGCAGGAGTACCGGTCAATTTTCCCTTTTCCGTGAGTAAGGGCCGAACGAGGATCGTCGGCACGCCTCTCGCGCGAAGTGCCATGATTGCAAGGAGCGTAGACGGATCATTCCTGATGTAGTACACCGTTCCGACAGGCCAAACCTGTGGAACCGGTTCGAGCTGGATCTCTCCAAAATAGAAGCGTTCCCATATCGAAGGAGCAACATGTCGGGGAAGGGTTATCCCGTCACGGACCGTTCCATCCGGATCGTACACCCCCCGTATGTCCCCAAGTGAGACGGGGAACGACTCGGCAGCACCATCTCGAGCACATACCAGGGACTCCCCGGATGGTTTTTGGAAACTCGTGGAGCCCGAGGCGAGTCCATCGACAGGGCTACCACGGAGACCCCGAAAAAACCGGAACACAAGGCGAACCACCGCTTCCCCGAGCATTTTTCGCCGGATGCGCCGCAGTGCACGCCGTGCTGCGTCGGCACGGTAATCGGCAGGGCACCACCGGGCATAGGCGATGTCGTCCACACCATCCATAAACCACAAGCTGGATATTCTCATTCCTCATCTCCTTCTGAAATCAACTGGTCATCAAATGCAACCGGTTGCATTTCGGGGCAAAAAAATTATGCTGATTCTCGTATAACCAGCTCCACGGGCACTACCGATTCTGTGACAACCCTGTCATGCAGGAAGGTGATAAGATCCCGCGCGAGAATCTTCCCCGCCAGGGACATATTCTGACTGACCGTTGTCAGGGCAGGATTACTTCGTGATGCCACCGAGAGATCGTCGTACCCCACTACCGCAACGTCCTGGGGAACGGTGACTCCGTGTTTTCTGAGATAGGCGATTGTTGAGAGCGCCATAAGATCACTATTTACAAACACCGCATCCACAGACCTGTTTTGCCGAAGGATGTGATCCATTCCTGTTGCTCCCGAGGCATCGGAGAAATCTCCGTACCATACCAGAGAGGGATCCGGTTCAAGCCCGGCCTCGTTCAGTGCGTCGATATATCCCTGGTAACGATCCTTCACCTCGATTTCTTCCGGGGGTCCGCCGATAAAGCCGATCCTCTTCCGGCCGATCGATATCAAGTGGCTGGTTGCTATATAGCCACCCCGATGATCATCCCCACACACGGAGCAGTATCGGCCCCCGCTTCGTCCCCACGCAACAAAAGGTGCGCCGATGCCCAATAACTCTTCGGCATGTCGTTGTTTATGTAACGAAGTGGACACAACAAACCCATCGACCTTTCCTGTATCCAGATAATGTGTTGCCCACCGGGATTGGTCGGGATCAACTTGGACCAGGAGCATATCGTATTGATACTCGAAGAGCCCTCGCGATAATCCTCCCATAAGTTCCATGCTGAAGAGGTCGCAAACGGAAAAGCACGTGTGTTGATGGGGATACATCACAAAGGCGATCGTGCGACTCGACCCTAAACTCAAACGCTGGGCAGGAATGTTGAGCTTGAAGTCATACTGCCGGGCGATCTCCCGTATCCGTGCTGAGGTCTCTTCGCCAATCAAGGGGCTGTTATTGAGAACGCGTGAGACCGTTGATTTCGATACGCCCGCCAGCTTTGCGAGTTCTCCAATTGAACGGAGTCGTTTTCTTTCCATGTTCATTCCTGTTTGCAACCGGTTGCATTCTAGTATGGAATCTGATGGCTGTCAAGCTGAATGCGCCCGCGGGGCGCCCGAAGGCGAGCTGGCCGGGGATGGCGGAATTCCGTGGAAACTGTGATACAGTGTGAATCCGTCATGCTCAAACCTGTCATGCTGAAAGAAGAGATCGCCCAGCGCTTTGTCGATCGCCTCTGCGCCTCCATCCCCTACAACGTGAACATCATGGATCCCGAAGGGGTGATCATCGCCTGCCGTGATTCCTACCGGAAAGGCTCCTACCACGACATCGCGCACCGGATCGTCGCGGGAGATCTGCGCGAGCTGGTAGTCCGCGAGGACGATCCCCGGCCCGGCGGCGTTCTTCCCGGGGTCAATCTGCCGGTGATGTATCATCGGGAGGTGATCGGCGTGGTGGGGCTCACGGGAGATCCCGACCAGGTGCGGGTGGTTGCCTATTCCGTGAAAACGGCCCTGGAAACGATGGTGGAGTACGAGGAACTCAAGGAGCAGCTCGCCCGGCGCCAGGACCGGAAACGACTTCTGGTGACGATGCTCCTCTACGATGACGGGGTCGCTCCCGAAGACCTGGATGTTCTGGCCCGCCACCTGGGGTACAGGAGTGACCTCTTTCGGATCGCTCTGGTCCTGCCCGGTGCCGAGGGTATTTCGGAGCGCGATTTCCGGAAAATCGTGCGCTCCAACGAACTCCACACCGATCAGGACATGACTCTCTTTGCCTCCCGGGGGAGCCCCGTGATCTTTCGGGCGGTCTCCCGTGATTCCTGCCGTACCGGAGGAGGAAAGCGGTCCGTGACAGATTATCTGGCCGGGCTCGACGAGGCTCACCGGCGATGGGGTGCGCCGCTGCCGGCCTGGTACGCTGCGGGGACGGTCCAGACCAGCCTTGTCGCCTACCGGCGCAGCTTCCACCACGCCCTGTGGGTCTCGGGGGCGGGCCTGGCCGGCCGTGAACGGTACCGGTTCTTCGCAGACCACGCCCGGGAGTACCTCTTCTCGCTGCTCCCCCCCGAGGAGCTTCGGGGAATCACCGCCCCCCTGAGGGAGTTCTGCGGAGCCGATAGCCTGGCAGCGTTCCGCGAGACCTTCGATGCACTGCTCGCGGCCAACATGAATATAAAGGAGGCAGCGGCTCGCCTCGATGTCCACCGCAATACCGTGATGCACCGTCTGGAGCGTTTCCAGGAGCATTCCGGCTTCGCCCCCCTGCGTTCACCCCAAGACAGACGTCTCCTGGAGCTCCTCTATCAGGGAGTGCTCTGATCCGCACCGGTTGATACCGTTGTAACCGGTGCACAATTTTCGGGGGATCAACTGTTCAACCTGACACATTGTCTGATCCCCCGGGGGGCCTCAGACTGGAGGCTTATTCAACACTGCACAGGAGGATCATGTATGGTATCAGGTGGTCTGGCTCTTTTCTTTCTTGTTCTTGCCGTGGCGCTCTTGATTGTGCTCACGGCCAGGGTGAAGTTGAACGCCTTTCTGGCGCTTCTCATCGTGGCCTACGCCTACGGTATGGCTATCGGACTCCCGCCTCTGGAGATCATTAACCACATTCGCGGGGGCTTTGGGGGAACCCTGGGGTACATCGGTATTGTCATTATCGCAGGAACCATCATGGGTACGGTCCTGGAAAAAACCGGGGCGGCCTATTCCATGACCAACGCGATTCTCAAGGTGGTGGGGAAGAAACGATCCCCCCTGGCCATGAGCATGGCGGGCTATGTAGTCTCAATTCCCGTATTCTGCGACTCGGGTTACGTCATTCTTTCGCCCCTGAACAAGGCTTTGGCCAAGGAGACGGGGCAGTCCATGGCCGTTATGGCCGTGGCCCTGGCCACGGGGCTCTATGCCACCCACACCATGGTTCCTCCCACGCCGGGACCGATCGCGGCTGCCGGTATTGTGGGGGCAGATCTTGGGGCCGTCATCGGTCTGGGATTGCTGGTCTCCATTCCGGCGATGCTGGCAGGGTACATCTGGGCGGTGAAGTTCGCCTGCAAATACAAAATTGAGCCCAAGCTCGCCGAGGATTACGAGACGATCAAGGCAAAATACGGGGACCTTCCCTCGACGTTTCTCTCGTTTCTGCCCCTCCTGGTGCCGATTGCACTGATTCTTCTGAAATCTCTGGCCGAGTTTCCCACGAAACCCCTGGGCGAGGGCGGGTTTGCCACGTTCCTGCGCTTTGTGGGTGATCCCGTAACGGCCCTGATCATCGGTGTGCTCCTGTCGTTCCTTCTGGTGAAGAAGGAGGCCCTCACCGAAGCGATCAACGACTGGAGTGCCGAGGGAATCCGCAACGCCGCCCTCATTCTGGCGATCACCGGTGCCGGAGGAGCCTTTGGCCGGGTCCTTCAAAATTCGCCCATGGTGGACTTCATTGAGAACAACCTTGCAACCCTTCCCCTGGGAATTTTCCTGCCCTTCATTATCTCGGCGGCAATCAAATCAGCCCAGGGCTCTTCCACCGTGGCGATTATCACCACAGCCTCGATCATGGCGCCCTTGCTGGCCGGTCTTGGACTGAACCCGGCCCTGACAGTTATTGCCATTGGTGCCGGAGCCATGGTTGTCTCCCACGCCAACGACTCCTATTTCTGGGTTGTCTCGCAGTTCTCCGATATGGAGGTCAGTACGGCCTACAAGACCTACACCACGGCAACGCTGGTTGAAGGGTCTGTGGCGTTCGCCCTGGTGGCGGTTTTGTCCTTCATCGTCTAGGATTTAGTTTTCCCATTGTGGCGGGGTGCCCCTCGGGGCGCCCCTGATTTTTCAAGGAACAGGGAACACGGAACACGGAACACGTAATGAAACGCCTTTTTTCCCGTCTGCGGACGAAGTATCTGGAACGAACCGGTCTGAACGCCTACGCCCTTGGGCGGCACGCCGAGGCCGAGCGTTCTTTTCTCGCTCTCCTGGCTCTTGACGGCGATCGCCCCGGAGTTCGCCATAATCTTGGCCTGGCGTTCCTTGCGCAGGAGAAGTTCTCCCAGGCGGAGGAGCTCTTCCTTCACGAGCTTTCCCGCCTGGGTGACCATTTTCCGCGCCTTCGGGTTCTGGGCGATCTCTATTATCAGTGGGGAAAACCCCATCAGGCAGCAGAGATGTACCAGAGGTCTCTGGACGAGGACTGTCCCCGGCAGGATCGGGCTTTCCTGGAGATGCGCTGCGAGATATGCCGGGATCCCGAGCGGTTCCACCAGGCCCGGCTCTCCCGTGAGAGCTATCTTCGGGGAAACCGGGCCATGGAAGAGGGTGATATCCCGGGAGCCCGGCAGGCTCTGGACGAGGCTCTTCGTCTGGACCCGAGCAACGTACCGGCCTGGAACAATCTGGGCACGCTTCTGCTCAATCATTGCCAGGACCCTGCCGGGGCAGCCGAGGCCTTCCGGGAGGGCCTTCGACTACAGCCGGTTCCCTGGCTTCAGGCGAACCTGGAAAAGGCCCTCGGCACATCGGATCCCCCAGGGAGAAGCAAAGCAAGAACCAGCAAAGGAACGGCAGAATGAGCAACCTTCAGAGGACCGCGTACTTTTCGCACGCCCGGGCAGAAGCGGTCGCCCGGGCCGCCCTGGATCGGGTTGATCCGGTTCGGCTGATCACCCGAAGCCTCCGGCTTCAGGACAATCTGCTCGTGATCGAGGCCGAGGGGCTGACCCGCACCTTCGATCTGGCCCGGTTCGACGAGATAATGGTGGTGGGGGCCGGAAAAGCGGGCGCTTCCATGGCTCGGGGGCTTGAGGAGGTTTTGGGAGACCGGATATCCCGGGGGCTGGTCTCCATCAAGTACGGCCACCGCCTGGAGGGTGCGCCCGAGTTGATCCCCTTGATCGAGGCGGGCCACCCTGTGCCCGACGAGAAAAGCCTTCAGGCGGCCCGGGAGATCGCCCGCCTCGTCGGGGAAGCCGGTGAACGGACCCTCTGCATCACCCTCATCTCGGGCGGAGGAAGTTCCCTCCTCACGCTTCCCGGCGGAACGGAGGACGGGACCCTGTCTCTGGAAGATATCCAGGCCACCACGAGCTTGCTTCTGGGCGCAGGAACCCCCATCGGGGAGATAAATTGTGTCCGAAAGCACCTCTCGGGGATTTCGGGGGGGCGGTTCTGCCGCATGGCGGCACCGGCAACGGTGGTGGCCCTGATTCTTTCCGACGTGGTGGGAGATGATCCGGGAAGCATCGCCTCGGGGCTGGCCGCTGCGGACCCAACCACCTTTCACGACGCCTGGGAGATCTGCCAGCGCTACGGCATTGCCGGGAACCTCCCCCGGGCGGTACAAGGGGTCTTGCAGGCAGGAAAAGAAGGTGCTTTGGAAGAAACGCCCAAGCCGGGGGACCCCATTTTCGGGACGGTCCATCCCGTGCTTCTGGGGACAAACCGGATCGCTCTGGAGGCCGCCCGGAGACAGGCCCTGGATGCGGGGTATAACACCCGGGTACTCACCAGTCGTCTCACCGGCGAAGCCCGGGAGATTGCCCGGGTCTTTACCGCTCTGGCCGCCGAGATTGTCCAGGGCCGGGGTTTCCTGGAGAGACCGGCCTGCATCCTGGCCGGGGGCGAGACCACAGTGACCCTCCGGGGATCGGGAAAGGGAGGCCGCAACCAGGAGATGGCCCTGGCCGTACTTGCCGAGATGGCCGCCTCTCCCGGGGAGTACCAGGGTGTTACCTTTCTCTCGGCGGGCACCGACGGTACCGACGGCCCCACCGATGCTGCCGGAGCCTGGGCCTCGCCCGATCTTGCCGGGGCCGGTGATATTCCTGACCTGCAGAAGGCCCTGGCCGAAAACGATTCCTACCACCTCTTTGAGCGCCTGGGCGGGCTCTATATCACGGGGCCCACCAATACCAACGTCTGCGACATCCAGATTCTTCTGGTTGAGTAAGACCTCCGGCCAGGGTGGCGGCCGGGGGGCCCCGGCGGGGGCGCCGGGAGAACCTTACCCCTGAAGCTTTTCCACCATCCTGGCGGCGACGCTCCGGGGCACAAGGCGGGAGGAGAAGACGCTTGCCTTGTTGAATACTCCGGGCACCACCAGGATTTTTCGCCGGAAAAAGCCGTCCACGCCCGTCCGGGCCACGACTTCGGCCGGCAGGGTTGCTTTCCTGAGAATCCAGGATTGGTGCATTCCTGACCGTTTCTGAAACTCCGAGACCGTGGGCCCCGGGCATAGAGCAGTCACGGTGAGGCCCGCCCCTGCCGTTTCCCGGGCAAGGGCGTGGCTGAAGGAGACCACGAAGGCCTTGGAGGCGTAGTAGCTCGCCATGAGGGGACCCGGCAAAAATCCTGCCGTGGAGGCCACATTCATAACCCCTCCCTTGCGGCGGGCAACCATGGCAGGCAGGAAGAGCCGGGTCAGGGCGACCAGGGCCGAGATATTCACCTGAAGGAGTTTCTCCCCATCTTCCGGGGGAATCGAGAGGAAAGGGCCGTAGAGGCCGAAGCCCGCATTGTTTATCAGAATGTGCGGAGAAATCCCCCGATCATCCAGGGCCGTGGCGATACGGAGGGGCGCTCCTTTGTCGGAGAGATCCTCGGCCAGATCCAGCACGGGGAGGCCGAAGGACTCCTTCAAACTCCGGGCTGCCGCCGCCAGAGGCTCCGGGTCCCGAGCGGTTACTACCAGGGGATACCCCCGGCGGGCAAACTCCCGGGCCAGGGCAAAACCTATGCCCCGCGATGCCCCCGTTATCAAGACGTGTCCCTTCTGATCCATGGCTGCTCCCTCCTTTCAGATACTCTGGGTCAGGCCCTGTTTCAAGATAGGTGTTTTTCACCCTGCCGGAAACTCCCCGGGCCCGAAAACTCGATCTTGACAGCTCCCTGTTCCGATGTTTTAATTAATTCAATGAATGAATCAATTAAGGAGGTTCTCATGAGACACGTCACCTCAACGCGGAGAAGTCTGGTGGTGCTGATTGCGTGCACGCTTCTTCTTCCGGCGGTGCTTCAGGCCGGTGGCCAAAAAGAGGACGACGGCCGGGTTGTCCTCACCACATACCTGCAGAAAGATCCGGCAAATCCCCAGTTTGAGGGGCATAACGCCGTTATGGAGGCTTTTGCCGAGGCCCATCCCCACATTACCTTTCGCCACGAGTACGCCACGGGCGAGGCCTTTCACCAGAAGTTTCAGGCCATGGCCGCCTCGGGGCGCCTGCCCGATCTCTTTACCACCTACGTGGGAAAGCGCACGGCCTATATCACCGAAACGGGAAAGGTTCTTGATCTGCGACCCCACCTGGATCAGGAGTTTCTCGATGGTTTCACCCCCGCTGCCTGGGAACCCCAGGGGCCGGAGGGAGAGATCTACACGGTTCCCCCCTCCATGGCGGTATGTCACGTGATGTACGCCAATACGGCCATTATGGATGAGCTGGGCCTGACCTTTCCCGAGACCTATCAGGAGCTGCTGGATCAGGTGGAGACGATCCGCCGGGCCGGATACTATCCCATCTCTCTGGGGAACCGTGATCAGTGGCCCATGAACTCCTGGCTCCTGAGTGTTCTGGTGGATCGCCTGGGTGGCCAGGAGTGGTTCCACGATGCCATGAGCGGCCAGGCGGCGTTCACCGATCGTCCCTTCGTGCGAGCCCTGGAGATCATCCAGGAGATGGTGGAGAAAAATGTCTTCAGCCCCGGCGTGAACCAGATGTCCAACCCCGAGGCAAACCAGGAGTTCTATCAGGGTCGTTCGGTATACCTGATCGACGCCGGCTGGCGTACCTCGGCCATGACCAACATCCTGGACATACCACAACAGGAAGCGATTTATCTGGGAACCTTTCCCCGTGTTGACGGCTCTGTTCGTCATGGTTCCAGCGCAGCCGTCCCCTCGGAGGGGTTCGGGCTGAACGTGAACCTTCCCCAGGACCCCCGAAAACTGGAGGCTGCCCTGGAGTTCATCCGGTTTTATAAAGGCCTCCAGGGTGCGGCTATCAGGCTTCAGCACGGGGAGGTTCCCTCCTACACCCTGGACTACGACGACTTCGATCTGCCCCTGCTTCAGCGGGCCTACGCGGATTTTCAGGTAAACACCCCCATGGGGTACGTCATAGACGCCAAGATGGACGGTGAGGGCATGGGAATCCTGAACCCGGCGATCCAGGCGATGATGTTCGGAAATGTGAGTCCTGCCAACGTGGCCCGAAGCTACGAGGAGTGGGTTGCCGCCAACGATTCCAGCCGGGTGGGCAACTAACCCGGGTTCGATGCCACCAGGAGCGCCTCCCGGGCCCCTTCGTCCCGGGAGCTGCTCTTCGTGGTTCACCACGATTCACCACAAGTCAGCACGAGTCAGAGCGAGAAGGATTACAGGAGACGAGGCATGGTCGAGACCAGAGACAAGCGGGCGAGTTACTACCTGTTGCTGTTCCCAGCGCTGGTGATCTACCTCTCGGTGATTATCTTTCCCATCGGATTGAGCGGGCTTCTCTCGTTCACACGGTGGAGGAACTTTGTCCTCACCGGATTTGTGGGGTTCGATAACTATCTGGTGATCCTGCGGGATCCCGAGTTTCACCGGGCCCTGTGGAACAATGTTCAGATCATGCTCACCTCCGTTCTGGGCCAGATACCCCTGGGAATACTTCTGGCGTATCTTCTTTTTCGCAAGCTTGTGCGTGGCACGAGGTTCTTCGAGATGATCATTTTTTTGCCCATCACGATCTCGGCGGTGGTGGTGGCCCTCCTGTGGAACCGCATCTTTTCGCCCGTTGGCCTCTATACCAACATGGTGCGGGTTCTCACGGGAAATCCCGATTACGTGGTGCGCATCTTCGAGAACCAGGACTGGGCCATGGTGCCCATTCTGGTAGTACTCTTGTGGATGCACACCAGTCTCTACATGGTGATGTTCCTTGCAAACATGCAGCGCATTCCCTCATCCACCATAGAGGCCGCCAAACTCGACGGAGCGGGGGAGTTTACGATCCTCACCCAGGTGGTGGTACCCTCCCTGGCGAACGTTCTTTTCATCAGCTCTATCTTCGCCATTTCGGGGAGCTTCAAGAGTTTTGACCTGGTCTTTGCCATGACCGGGGGCGGCCCGGTGAACTATACCAGTGTCATGTCGATCTACCTCTATCGACACACCTTCACGTTCAATAATTTCGGGTACGGCAGTGCCGTCTCGGTTATCATGGTGGTGATCAGCGTAGGGCTTATTACCCTGGCCCGCTGGATCTACGGCCGGTTTCAGAAGAAATATGACTAGGGAGAGCGCTATGAAACCGATGAATCAGGATATGTCCCGGGGCTGGCGCCTCTTTGCGTATGTGTTCTTGCTCACCTTCACGGTGATAACCCTCTTTCCCCTGATCTGGATGCTCTATTCATCCTTCAAGCTTCAGGGCGAGATCATGTTTCATCCCCTGGGCTGGCCCCGGGACCCCACGCTGAAGAACTATCACGATGCCTGGCGCATGGGAAACATGGGCGTTGCCGCGATGAACAGCGTAATCTATACAGGCTTCGGTACCTTTTTTACGGTTCTCTTCTCGCTGGCGGCAGGCTTCGCCCTGACCAAGTTCGGCTACTCGTCGGCCAGGGTATATTTCGGGGTCTTTACCCTGGGGCTGCTTATCACGGTGAACGCTGTTATCACGCCGCTTTTCATCATGCAAACCCGAATTGGCCTCTACGATACCCGGATCGGTGTGATTCTTCCCTACATCGCCTTTGGTTTGCCCATGGCGGTGCTTCTTGCCTGCTCCTACATCCGGGGCATACCCGATTCGCTGGTGGAGGCCGCCGTGATAGATGGCGCCACCTACGTGCAGGTCTTTTTCCGGATCATTATCGTGGTGGCCTCGCCGGTAATGGCCACCATCGCGGTTCTGACCTTCCTCAGAAACTGGAACGAGTTTATCCTGGTCTTCATTCTGACCAGCGGGGAGTCCATGAGAAGCCTCCCTGTGGCGATTAATTCCTTCGCCGGGCGGCTGAACGTGAACTACGGGATGCAGTTTGCAGCTCTGGTGATCGGGACAGTTCCCATGATCCTTTTTTATATTGGTGCCCATAATTTGTTGATCAGTGGTTTTGGCGAAGGCGCCTTGAAAGAGTAAATAACATAGAATGCAACGACAGGAGTGCTTGAATGAAATCAGAACGTAAAGTGAAGGTCGAGGTTTGTCTTGATTCGGTAGAATCAGCGGTGCGGGCCCAGGTTGGCGGTGCTGACCGGGTTGAGTTGTGCGACAATTTGTTTGAGGGGGGAACCACCCCCAGTGCCGGTTCCATCCGGGTAACGCGCCGGAGCATCGATATCGGGTTGCAGGTGATCATTCGCCCCCGGGGCGGGGATTTCCTCTACTCTCCCCGGGAGTTCGAGGTGATGCGGGAAGACGTTATCATGGCCCGGGAGGAGGGCGCTGACGGAGTTGTTCTGGGAATACTGACCGCCCGGGGGGAGGTGGATCAGGAGCGGAACGCCGAGCTTCTGGAGCTGGCGCGTCCCATGAACGTGACCTTCCACCGTGCCTTCGATATGGTCCAGGATCCCTTCGCCGCGCTGGAAACAATCATCTCCCTGGGATTCGACAGAATCCTCTCTTCCGGCCAGGAGGCGTCGGTCCTGGAGGGGGCTTCGCGGTTGAGGGACCTGGTGAAACGGGCCGGTGACCGAATCATCATTATGCCCGGGGCCGGGATCACGCCTCGCAATATTGGCCTTCTTGCCGGGATGATCGGAGCCCGGGAGTATCACATCGCGGCCAACCGGGATGAGGAAAGCGCCATGACCTATCGCCCGGGCCATGTTTTCATGGGAGGACAGTTGCGGCAGCCCGAGTTTGTCTCTACCTTCACCGATGAAAGCCAGGTGTCCGATATCTGTCGCACCCTGGAATAGCTCAACATGAAACCCGGGGGTACGATGAAACTGGTAGGAAACAGTCGATATCAGAAAGCTGCCAACGGCTCGCTGTTGCTGGACTTTCTGCGCAGAAGCGGCGGCGCCTCCCGGCGCAGAATCTCCCGGGAGCTGGGACTCCAGCCCTCCACGGTGACCTATATCGTCAACCGCCTGCTTCAGGCGGGGCTTGTGGTGGAGAGCGGTTTTGGCGGGAATGACCCTGCTGATTCTTCCGATGAGCCTGCCCGGGGCAGCGGTCGCAGAGCAACCCGGATCGTGATCAACCCCACCTACGGAGCGGTGATCGGGCTGGATCTCCAGGCAGATTACTACAAAGCCCTGGTAACCGATATTGCCGGAGAGGAGATCGTCTGCGTCCATCGCGAGTACCACGCCGCTGCAGCGGGCTTTGAAGCGCTTTTTTCGTCGGTCCTTGCCGAGGTGGAGAGCCGCATTCCCCGGAATATGCCCGTTTTGGGGGCCGGGGTGGCGATCCCTGGCGTGGTAGACCCCGAGGGGCCTGTGATCGAGGAATGCTGGTCCCATAATCTCACCGGGGCACACCTGGGAGAGTTCCTGGCCAGGACTTTTTCCTATCCGGTGCTCATGGAAAACGACGCAAACTGCTGCGCCTGGAAAACTCTTTGGTACGACAGCCGGGACGAAGACGATTCCTTTGTATATCTCTTGCCCCGTTTTCACCGGCAGGAGCTTTTGCCCGAGGGATATCCCTCGGTGGGTGTGGGTTTGGGGTTGGTCTATAACGGGACAATTTATAACGGCTTTACCCGCCGGGCCGGGGAGTTCCGCAGTCTCTTCTTCGAAGAAAGCGGCAACGTACCCGGTCAGATCGCCCTCACACCCCTGGAGATGAACAGGGTTTCCCGGGACGCCGGGATTCGCAGAAAGCTGGTGGTGGAACTCCTGCGGACCCTGATTCTTTTCATGCACATCAGCAACCCCCGGGCACTCTTTGTGGGAGGCGATCTTTCATCCGAAGGTGACCTGATCCGGCGCGTCCTGGAAGAAGACCTCCGCCAGGAGTGGGACGCCCTTGCCCGTAGCGGTGTCCAGGTGGAGGTCCTGGGCAATGCCGAGTACGACGCCGCCCGGGGTGCTGCTGCTGCAGTCCTGGACACACTCTATTCCATACCCCGTATTGGCGGCAGGGAACAGGATGCCAGAATCTGGCGGTCTCTGCTGACCAACTTGATTGACTAACCCTGAAAATATCAGGGCAAAGGCCCTGCCGAGGAGGATAAGGATGAAAACCATGCGTGTTCTTGTGGGTGGAATCCACCACGAGTCGAATACCTTCAACCCCATTATTACGGGGGCTGAGGATTTCTCCCTCCAGCGGGGTGACGAGATCTTTGGCGTTCTCAACGACGATGACAGTATCAGCGGAATCATCAAAACCCTTCAGACCGAGGGGTTCCAGGTGGAGCCGATCCTGATGGCCCGGGCTGTCCCTAACGGGGTGGTCTCCCGGGAGTTTTACCTCTCGGTGAAAGAGGAATTTCTTCAGCGAGCCCGGAAAGCCCGTGAGTCCTCTCTCATCGACGGGATTGCCCTGTCTCTCCACGGCTCCATGCGGGTTGAGGGGATCGGTGACGCCGAGGGGGATCTGCTGGAGGCGCTTCGGGAAATTTTCCCCCATACGCCGCTTTCGGCCTCTCTGGATATGCACGCCACCGTCACGGAACCCATGGTACGGTGTCTTGATGCTGTGGTGGGGTATAAACAGGCACCCCATACGGACTGCTTCGAGACGGGGGAGCATGCGGCGCGCATGCTTGTTGCCATGCTGCGCCAGGGCGTGAGGCCCGTCATCGGCTGGTGCAAGCTCCCCCTGATTATCGCCGGAGAGAAAACCGAGACCAGCGTGGAACCAATGCGGGGGCTGATCGAACTTCTGCGGGAGCGGGAACAGCAGCCGGGCGTAATGGCGCTCTCCTATCTTCTGGGGTTTCCCTGGGCGGACTGTCCGGAAAACGGAGTCTCGGCCCTGGTGGTGATGGAAGAATCCAGCGTTGCGGCCCGGGCCGAGGCGGAGGATCTGGCCCGGGCCTTCTGGCAGGAACGAAAAAACTTCCGGTTTCACACCGACAGCTATCCCCCCGGGGAGGCTCTGGAGGCTGCCCTGGCGGCTGCCAGAGAGGGAGCGTGGCCTGTGTATCTCTCCGATTCCGGTGATAACCCCACAGCTGGTTCTTCTGCCGACTGCACGGGCTTTCTCGGGCAGATTCTTGAGTACGAGCCCTTCAGCCACCTGGAGACACCTCTTCTTTATGCGGGGATCTACGACCCTCCGGCAGTGGAACGGTGTCTCCAGGCCGGAGTGGGGGCCAGGCTGGAACTTGCCCTGGGAGCCCGGTTCGATCAGGTCACATCGAAGCCCCTTCGCCTGGAGGTAGAGGTCCTTTCCCTTGCGCGAAAGTGGGAGCGCTTTCATACTGATATGGTGATGGTCCGGGCCGGGTTCGTGGAGCTGATTCTGGTCTCCAACCACATCGGCTTTGTAACCCCCCGGATGTTCGAAGCGCTGAACAGGAGGGTCGAGGACTACGCGGTGATCGTGGTGAAACTGGGATATCTGACAGATCCCCACAAGCGGTGCGCCGCCCGCACGATCATGGCCCTGACACCGGGGAGCAGCAACGAGGTGCTGGAGACGCTCCCCTTCACGGAGCTCTCCCGTCCTGTCTTTCCTCTGGATGCGGAGATTGATCACACACCCCGGGGTGAAGCCTTTGGCCCCTCTTTTCCGGGGGGCCAGGACACCCTCTGAGAGGAACCCTGTTGCACGGGCACCCCTCCGAAGGAGAACAGACCATGACGAAGGCGGAAACGATCCAGTTCTTGCGGAACCTGGAGCTCTTTCGGGAGCTTCAGGAGGATGAGTTCGAGACGCTTCTTCGCTTCACCGAAGAGCGGCGATACGCTCCGGGAGAGTTTCTTTTTCGTCAGAACGCACCCCGAACAAACGTCTTTGTTATCTGTCGGGGCGGCGTGGAGCTGGTGAAACAGAGCGCCCTGGGCAGCGAGACCCGGCTCAGTTATTTCAGCACCGGTGATTTCCTGGGGGAGAGCGCCTGGGGGAGCACCTCTCCTCACTCCACCTCGGGCCGGGCCGTGGTGGATACCCTGGTTCTCATCGTTCACCGGGGGTTTCTGTCGGAAAGCCCCCGAGCTACGGTGAAGGTTCTCTCCCAGGTGATCCGGGTCATGGCACGACGCATGCGGGGAGCCACAAACCGGATTATTGACTCCGGAGCACAATACGAATCGGGACGAACCCGTCCCGAGAAGGATCTTTTGGGCGAACGCAACGTTCCCTACGAGGCCTATTATGGAATACAGACCCTGCGGGCGTTGGAAAACTTTAACATCAGCGGAATATCCCTCAGCTTTTACCCCCTGATCATCAGCTCTCTGGCCATGGTGAAGGAGGCTGCGGCCAGGGCAAACCGCGATCTGGGCCTCCTTGACTCGGTGCGTTCTGCGGCGATCATCGCCGCCTGCCGGGAGATCACCAACGGAAAGCTCCACCCCCATTTTACGGTGGATATGATTCAGGGCGGGGCTGGAACCTCCACAAACATGAACGCCAACGAGGTGATCGCCAACCGGGCGCTGGAGCTTCTGGGGCACCGCCGGGGGGAATATCGCTATTGTCACCCCAACAATCATGTAAACCTCTCGCAGTCCACCAATGACGCCTATCCCACGGCGGTGAAGATAGCTCTGGTGCGGGGTAACGAGCCCTTTCTCCAGGTTTTACGGGAGCTGATTGGATCCTTCCGTCGCAAGAGCGAGGAATTTGCCGGGGTGATCAAGATGGGCCGCACCCAATTGCAGGATGCCGTTCCCATGACGCTGGGCCAGACCTTCGAGGCCTATGCGGTAACGCTGGAAGAGGAAATACTCCGGCTCCAGGAGAACGCCCGCCTTTTTCTGGAGGTCAACCTGGGGGGAACCGCCATTGGCACGGGAATAAACGCTGATCCGGCCTACGCCAACCTGGTGATACGCCATCTGCGGGAGATCTCGGGCCTTGAGGTGGTCAAGGCAGATAATCTGGTCGAGGCAACCCAGGACACGGGATCCTTCGTGATGTACTCCATGGCCGTAAAGCGTCTGGCGATCAAGCTCAGCAAGATCTGCAACGATCTGCGGCTGCTTTCCTCGGGGCCTCGGGCTGGTTTCGGGGAAATAAACCTGCCCCCCCTCCAGGCCGGTTCCTCGATCATGCCCGGCAAGGTGAATCCTGTGATCCCCGAGGTGGTGAACCAGATCGCTTTCAAGGTAATGGGGAACGATCTCACCGTGAGCATTGCCGCCGAGGCGGGGCAACTGGAGCTGAATGTGATGGAGCCCGTGATCGTCCAAAGTCTTGTCCAGTCCGTGGAGATGCTGAAAAACGGCATGATGACCCTGAAAGTCCGCTGTATCGACGGGATCACGGCGAACGAGGACCATTGCAGGCAGACCGTACTCAACAGTATCGGTCTGGTTACGGCCCTGACTCCGGTCCTGGGGTACGAGCGGTGCAGCGTCCTCGCCAGGGAGGCCCTGGAGCAGAATCGGGGGGTCTATGACCTTGTGCTGGAGCAGGGGCTTCTGGATCGGGAGACCCTGGAAGATCTCTTGAGTCCGGAAGGTATGGTTGATCCGGGCTGCCAGAAAATATTCCGCAAGGACGACCAGCTTTTGTAATCTTCCCGCCCCAGGTCCTGCCACAGTTTCCCGGCAAGTGTGTTAGTATTTGGGGAAGGAACCCTGTTATCCCCAAAGGAGTGATCTGGCATGAGACTGAAGAAAGTAGCCCTCTTTAGCAACGAGTACCCGCCCAACGTCTACGGCGGTGCAGGTGTCCACGTGGAATATCTGAGCAAGGCCCTGGCGGAGTTTGTCCCCGTGGAGGTGCGCTGTTTCGGAGCGCAGGACAGCACCGAGGGGAACCTGAGCGTTCGGGGGTACCAGCCCTGGGACGAGATGGCCTGTAACACGGACCCCCGTTTTACCAGCGCCCTGGGAGCCTTCTCGCGAAGTCTGGCCATGGCCAAGGATACCCTCGATGCCGATGTGGTCCACTGCCACACCTGGTACACCCAGATGGGCGGGCTTCTGGCGGCCAAGCTCTGGGACATTCCCTTTGTCCTGACCACCCACTCCCTGGAGCCCCTTCGGCCCTGGAAAGCCGAGCAGCTGGGTTCTGCCTATCATCTGAGCAGCTGGATGGAGCGCACCGCCATAGAAAACGCCGATGCCGTGGTGGCCGTCTCCAAAGAGACCCGAAACGATATTTTTGCACACTTCGGGGCTGCCGAGGCCAAGACCGAGGTGATTCATAACGGAATCGATCTGGAAGAATACAGAAAAGACCCCTCCACGGAGGCCCTGAAGCGTCATGGCGTCGATCCCGATCGGCCCTACGTACTCTTTGTGGGGCGTATTACCCGCCAGAAAGGAATTATTCACCTGGTGGACGCGATCCCCTGGATCGATCCGGGTATCCAGGTGGTGCTTCTTGCGGGAGCACCCGATACAGACAAGATTGCCCAGGAGATGAACGCCAGCGTTGCCGCTGCCCGAAGCACGCGCTCCGACATTATCTGGATCGATCAGATGCTTCCCCGGGATGAGACGATCCAGTTCTATTCCCATGCAGCGGTGTTCTGCTGTCCCTCGGTCTACGAACCCTTCGGAATTATCAACCTCGAGGCGATGGCCTGCGAGACCGCCGTGGTGGCTTCCCGGGTGGGAGGTATTCCCGAGGTTGTGGTCCCCGACGAGACGGGCCTGCTGGTCGATCTTGATCTGGAACGGGGCACCTTCATTCCCCGGGATCCCGAACAGTTTTCCCGTGATCTGGCTGAGGCGATCAACCGGGTTGCCGGTGACAAGGCCCTGGCCAGGCAGATGGGGCAGGCCGGGCGCCGTCGTGCCGAGGAGCACTTCAGCTGGCGAGCCATCGCCCGGAAAACCCTCAATCTCTACGAGGCTCTTCTGGAGCGGCGGGCCGCCGAGGTCTAGTCCCGGGGGGCTGATCCGGGTACGGGACCGGGGCCAACGGGAAGGACCAGGCCAATGCGTTCCTGGTCCCCCTGGTGGTCCTCCCGGCCAGGTTCCTGCCCCTTGCCGGCGGAGGTGGGGCGGGACGGAAAGAACACCGTTATTCCCAGTCCCGTCAGGAGAGATGCCACCAGGATCAGGGCGATAGCCAGAGGAATGACCGCTGTAGAGAAGGTATCAGTGGCGGCCCCCACCAGGGGCGGCCCGAAGATGCCGCCCAGTCCGCCCCCGGCCATAACCGTGGCGGCGATGCGGGCTGCCCGGGACGGAAAGACCCGCCGTATCCAGGATACCGTGGCAGGGTAGACCGGCCCCAGGAAGAACCCCGTGGCGATATAGGCCAGAGGAGCCGCAGGTTCGAACCGGGCCAGCAGAAACATCCCGGTAGCACACCCCACACTTCCCAGGACCATAAAATGGGGCGCCAGATGGACGCTCAGGGGAACCGCCGCAAGCCGACCGGCGCTCACAGCGAGCCAGACCATGGCCATGGTGGATGCAACAAAAGGCGGTGCGTGGTTTCGTGTGAGGCTTGTGGGTATCCAGTTCGATGCCGAGGCTTCGGCAGCAATATAGAGAGCCAGGAAAACGAGAAAGACCACCGTCCCCGCCAGAGCGGTGCCTGCCCCGGAACGGTCCGTCTCTGCCACGGGGTGATGCTGCCTGAGGCGAAGCGTCATGGCCAGGAGAAGAAGAGCCACCGCTCCTCCCGCAAGGAACGCCAGACGGTGTCCCCCCAGGGAGAGGGAAATCCCTGCCAGAAGGGGCCCCAGGATCGCCCCGATTCCAAAGAACATATTTGTCAGATTGAGGGCTGCCGCGCCCAGGGGGCCAAAGTAATCGTCAATGAAGAGATTAAAGCTCACCAGAGTTCCAAAACCCAGACCCAGCAGAAGCGCCGAGGCCAGGATTCCTCCCCAGCGGCTACTTGTGGCAAAGCCAAAATATCCAGCCGAGAAGATACACGCCCCGGCGATGATTACCGCCTTGAACCCCACGCGCCGCAACACAAAACCCGCCACCAGGACCGCCACGGTGGCTCCAAAAAAGTGGAATGAGGCGATCAGACCCACGGCAGAACCCGAGAGGGAGAGACTCTCGCGAAACCAGGGGTAGAGCGGGCCGTACAGGGCCTGGGATGTTCCAAGGGCAAGAAAAGCCAGAGATGCCGTAAGAAGCAGATACCGCCGATCCTTGTCCCGAAAGAGGTCTCTAAGCGTCATGGGATCATGGTCTATCATAGCTGGCAGGGAAAGGAAAGAGGGAGCCCGGGGTGTCCTGCCTCGGGCCGGGGAGGTCGGGGCCTCAGGAGTGTTCGACTGCGGGAACCGGACCTCAGGCTGGCGCGTCGGGTCGGGGTTCCAGGGTTTTCATCAGCAGAGGGACCCGGGCGTTCATGTGGCGGATCGCCTCGGCGATATTCAGGGCGTAATCGCCCATGTGCTCCAGATGACTGATCACATCCAGCACCAGGAGCTCGCCCTTGAGATCGGCCCCCTGCTGGATTCTGTGGCGGGAGGATTTTTTCAGCACGTTTCTCAGGGCGTTGATTTCTTCCTCCAGTTGTTTTGCCTGGCGCAGATCCTCGTCGCTACCGGGAGTGAGCAACCGCTGATCAACCAGCCCGGTGAAGGCGATTGCCCGCTGGGCGTAGGGTTCCAGCTCCTGAAGCGCCTCGGGGGAGATTTCCAGCTTTTTCCGCTGGCATCGGTCTGCGGCGAGGGCGATGTTGTAGCTGCTGTCGGCAACACTTTCCAGCTCGTCCACGATCCGCAGCAAGGCGATCGCCGCTGCCGTGGTGCTTTCCCGGGAGGCCTGGAAGCCGAAGGAGGCCAGAACGGCCGAGATCTTCTCCTGCATTTGATCGGTGTAGTCCTCGCGCTGTTTCAGACTGAGCAGGTGTTCTTCCGTGACGGCCTCGGGATTCTGAAAGAGCTTCCAGGAGTCGGCGATCATGGATTCCACGATCCGCGACATCTGGACCACCTCGTAGCGCAGCTCCAGCAAATACAGTTCAGGGTGGTTTTCGGCGTAGGCTGTGGGGATTGGCACCTGGTAGGAGCCTTCCAGGGAGGCCGCATCGGCCGTGTCGGGTACCATGCGAACCGCCAGGTTCGCCAGGACCGGTACAAACCAGATGAAAATCGCCGTATTCACCAGGTTGAAACCGGTGTGAAAGAGCGCAAGCTGTGTGGGCAGGAGCCGTGACCCTGCGGCGTAGTGGACAAGGCGCAGGGCCTGGGGGAAGAGAAGAAACATCCAGAGAACTCCCAGGGCGTTAAACACCAGGTGTGCCCGGGCAGCACGGCGCCCGTTTACCGTTCCCCCCATGGCGGCCAGGTTCGCCGTCACGGTGGTCCCGATGTTCTCTCCCAGGATGATTGCTGCGGCCACGGGGAAATCGATCCACCCGGCGTAAGCCATGGTGAGGGTGATCGTTACCGCCGCCGACGAGGACTGAACGATCACCGTGAGAAGGGCTCCTATCCCCACAAAGAGGAGTACCGAAAGCATTCCGCGCCCGGAGAGTGCCGCGATCCGTTCCAGGATCTCGGGGTGAGCGCTTATATCGGGAACAGCGTCCTTGAGAAAGGAAAGCCCCAGAAAAAGCAGACCAAACCCCAGCAGGGTTTCTCCCAGATCGGGCCTGCGCAGGCGCTTGCTGAAGATGAGGATTGCGCCCAGGCCAACTGCGGGCAGGGCTCCCGCCGAGATATCCACGGAGAATCCCAGCAGGGCGATCACCCAGCCTGTGACGGTTGTTCCTATGTTGGCCCCCATAATGGCGCCGATCGCCTGGGTCAGGCTGAGGAGCGAAGCGTTGACAAAGCTGACGATCATCACCGTGGTGGCCGACGAGGACTGAACCAGAACGGTAACGAGGAACCCCGTGAGGACCGCGGCAAAGCGGTTGGCTGTTACATAATTGAGAATGGACTGCAACCGGTCTCCGGCAACGCGTTGGACACCGTCGCTGAGGAGCCGCATTCCATAGACCAGGAGGCCAAGACTTCCAAGAACGTGGAAAAGCTGGTATATCGCCGTCATGGTGTATTCCGGGTGCACCTTACACGAAAGCTGGCAGCCTGTCGCCCTCTTTGAGCCTGTTTCGGCAAAAAAAGCTAAAAACCTCTGGTTTGATGTTTTTTGCCGGCGCCGACAGGAGCCTGCCACGAGTCTGCGGTGGGCAGGAGCTCCCCCCGAAGAGGGTGCGAGCTCCCCGGACTGGCGTGATTCGTGAAACCCGTGGTATCGTGTACGTTCTCACTCACACCAGGGGCTACACCAACAGGAGGTACGATGGAACAAACGCTGGATGACATTACCCGAATCGTGCTGGAGGCAAAAGAGCGTGCCTACCGGGAGACAAATAACGAACCTGAACCGAACATGACCTCCTCAGTGGATTGGCCCATCAATTGCACCGTCGGGCCGGGCCTGGAGGGTGCGATCGCCTGCGAGACCCAGATTGGATACGTCAACGGTGCCAAAGGGTGGCTCATCTACCGGGGCTACGATATTTTTGATCTCTGCGCGCACTCTTCTTTCGAGGAAACCTCCTTTCTGCTCCTCCACGGGAAGCTTCCCACGGCAACGGAGCTGGAGACGTTCTCAAAAACCCTGCGGCGTCGCATGTTCATCCCCAAAACCCAGCGTCTGCTCCTGAGCTTTCCTGTGGAAAGCATGAATCCCATGGCTGCCCTGCGTCTGGGCACCAACCTGATGCGGCAAAAACAGACCTACCAGGATCACCTTCCGGGAACTCCTGCAGAGGCCCCCCTGCACAGTGACGACGACTCCATTGCCATGGAAACAGTCCCCGAGGGGAAGAAAAACCCGGTTTTCCAGTTTCTGACGCGGTTTTTCCGTCCCGTTCCCACGGTGGAGCCCACCGACCTGGTCAGCTCCGACGAAACCGAAAGCTGTTATAACCTCATTGCCGGTGTAGCCAGCGTGGCTGCCGCGATCGGCCGGGTCCGGGAGGGGCGGATACCCCTGGAACCCTTGCCCGACTTGAGCTTCGCCGGGAACTACCTCTATATGCTCACCGGGCGCCGTCCCACGCCCCTGGAAGAGCGGATCATGGATATCTGCCTGATCCTCCACGCCGACCACGGCATGAACGCCAGTACCTTCGCCTCCATGGTGGTGGCCTCCACCCTCTCGGATATTTATCTGGCCATCGGGGCGGGAATCTCTGCTCTCAGCGGGCCGCTCCACGGCGGCGCCAACGTGGAAGTGGTGAATATGCTGGAGCGCATCGGCAAGCCCTCGTCGGTAAAAAAATGGTACCGCACGGCGGTGGAACAGAAACGGAAAGTCATGGGTTTTGGTCACCGGGTCTACAAAGCCTACGATCCCCGGGCTCGCATTCTGGGGCCTTTGGCGGGCATGCTGGCCACGGAGAACCCCGAGCTCAAGACGATGTACCAGACCGCCCTTGCCCTGGAGCAGGAAGTGATCTCCCACCTGGGTGCCAGCAAGAAGGTTTTTCCCAACGTGGATTTCTTTTCGGGAATCGTCTATCGCAGCATGGGCATCCCCTCGGACCTGTACACCACCATCTTTGCGGTTTCCCGCGTCTCCGGGTGGTGTGCCCGGGTGATGGAGTACATCGAAAACAACCGGATCTTCCGGCCCCGGGCACTCTACACAGGCCGATTCGACGAGAAATACACTCCTCTTCAGGACCGCTCCTGAGCTTCGGGGCGGCTCCCGAGACAGACGACAGACGCCGGCGGGCAGTATCCTAGGATGTTGCCGGCCACCCCACCAAAAGGGTGGCGTAGTTCCTCTCGGCCACCGTCTGCAGCCAGCGGGGCGCTGCGGGGGCCGCAAGAATCGTCTCAAGATTTTTTCGGGCGCCTTCGGTGTTCTTCAGTTGCATCTGAAGCGCCGAGAGCGCATGAAGAGACAACACATCCTCGGGAGTTGCCTCCAGGGCTTCCTCCAGCAGAAACTGGGCGTCCTCAAGATCACCCCGGTAAATTCTGGTCATGGCAAGATTTCGAAGAATGGAGCCCCTGCCGGCCCGCGCTTCGTCAGAGGATAGTCTTCCCGGATCCGGCCCCTGCCGGGTGAGAGGCTTCTGATCCCGGGCGATTTCCTGAAGTGCCCGCAGAAACCACTCCTCGGCGGCATCGAGATCACGTCGGCGGAGGTAGGCGCATCCCAGGGCCTCGGGCACCTCATAGGAAGAGCTCCCCAGGGCCCAGGCTGTTGTGAGGGCTCCAATAGCCTCCTTCTGATGGCCTGTTTCGGTATAACAGATTCCCAGGTAACACCAGGCATCGGCGCGCTTCGGTTCGTCCAGAACAACTCGGGAGAGTTCCGCAAGGGCCTGCGAAAAAGCTCCTCGAGCGACAAGCTTCTGAAAATAAGCTGTGGGAAGTATTTGATCCATTGACATCCTCCTTAGAGAGGGCGAAAATAATTAGCTGAACCTAACTTAATCTCTCCCCGGGAATTAATCAAGGGGAATAGTCAGGAACTGGAGGGACCAGGCGGGGAGAGAAAGAACGATTGGTTCTTATTAAGAATTATTCTTAATAAGACTGGCCGTACTGAGAAAAACCTGTTATATTAGGGAGAGAATATGACCCGGTTCGAACATGAAAGGAGCACAGACACATGATGGCACAGACACAGTTTGATAAAGCAACCACCGAGGCAGTAGGACGGAAATTGAGCACCCTCCTGGCAGATCTGCACATTTACTACGGACACCTCCACGCATTGCACTGGAACATTGAGGGACCGCAGTTCTTCACCGTTCACAAGGAACTGCAGAGCATGTACGAGGGTGTGGCCGAGTTCATTGATGACACGGCAGAGCGCATTCTCATGTTGGGAAACCGCCCCGCCACAACGCTCAAGGAGTATCTTGAGACCACCTCCATGGAGGAACTGCCCAGCCGCAAGTACACCGCCGAAGAGACCGCCCAGGTTGTGCTCAAGGATCTGGCTCATTTCATCGGCCAGGTGCGGGGTCTGATCGAGACCGCCGGTGAGCATAACGACGAGGTGACAGCTGATTTTGGAGTAGGAATGCTCCAGGAGTTCGAGAAGCAGAACTGGTTCTGGAGCGCCTTCTCCAACTAACAGGAGGCTTTCCTGCCAGGTGGCCCTCCAGTGGGATGGGGGGCCATCGTGCTATCCGGCACGATCGGTCGTGCACAGGAATCGGCTTGCTCGGGAAACCCGGAAGATGCTTCGGCTTTTTCCGGATTCTCTGGATGCGGTTCCTTTTCATCTGATATACTCCCTCCCTATGCGATTCGCGATACACCTTCTCGTTGTGTTTGCCCTCTTTTTTGTTTTTGGTTGCGCTACGCCTCCCGAAGTTGAACCTCCGGTTCCCGAGGTTCCCGAGATCTCCGATGATCCGGACGAACCGGATGCTCCGGTGGATCCCGTGGAGGAGGCCTACGAGGCGGTAAGCCTGGCTGTTATGCTTGGAAAGCCCCAGGAGGCGATCGAGGCCTTCGAGGCTGCCCAGCTGGCAGATCCGGGAGCTCCGGAAACGCAGGTGCTCCTGGCTCACCTCTATCTTGCGGCAGGAGATCTTGCTGGTGCCGAGACTCTCCTGCAGGAGGTTCTCGAAGCCAACCCCAAGGATGGCGATGCCCTCTTTTCCCTGGCCCTGATAGCGGGAGCCCGTGGGGAGAGCCGGCAGGAGCAACGCCTGCTGGAAGAGCTCCTGGAGATTGATCCAAAGCGTCCCGAGGCTCTTGCCGCGCTGGGGGAGGTCCAGCTTCGCTCCCGCCGTTTCGATCCTGCGGAACGTTCCTTTCTGGCGGCGCTGGATCATGATCCCCGCAACTCCACGGCTCTGCTGGGAATGGGGAACCTGGCGTTGCGCCGGAGCAACCCCTCCCGGGCCGAGCAATACCTGGATCGGGCGATAGAGGCGGCCCCGGACATACCCCGGGGGCACGCCGACAGAAGCCGCGCCCGGGCGATCCAGGGCAAGTTTGCCGCTGCCGAGGCGGATTTAAACCGGGCTGTTGAACTTGAACCGGATTTCCTGTGGCACTACTACGACCGGGGCGTGGTCAGGATGGAGCGGAACAATTTCGCCGGGGCTCTGGATGATTTCAATCGGGTAATAGACAGGGACCCGTCTCTTTTCATGGCCTTTGTCTACCGGGCCCGGGCCTACGATCAAAAAGGCGAGGGAGACCTTGCCATGGCAGATTACAAGACTGCCCTGGAGTTGCGCCCCGATTATCAGCCAGCGCTTGCTCCCCTGGGAGTCCTGAAATTTGAGGCTCAACAGTTCTCAGAGGCTGCAGAACGTTTTCAGGCCGCTCTGGAGAAGGGCAACCCCAATGATCCCACCGATTATGGTCTGCTTCTCCTGACAAGTCTGAGTCTCAAAATGGCGGGTGAGGAAGCCCGGGCACGGCGTTATCTGGAAGAACGGGGACGCGATTTTGCCGGATCCGGCCTCTATGCTGACATGGCCCGCTACTACGCGAACCCGGGGTCCGATGCCTTTATCTATCGGCAGGTGACGCGTGAGGAGGATCGGTTCACGCGATTGAGGGCCAGTTTCTACCTGGCCGGCCAGTACGAGGTGCTTGGACGCCTTGACAGTGCCCGAGCGTTGTATTTGGATATCATTGATGCAGATATACGCGGTCTCATGGAAACTCGTCTGGCCCGCAGGCGGTATGAGCAGCTTCGTGGGGATTCCTGATATGAAGGGTCCTCCAGGAAGCGCAAAGCGGGGCGTGGTGTCATGGAGGATGTGAAGGCCGGGGGACTGAAGGCGCTTCTGCAGGTCCTGGACCGGGATCGCCCTGTGGTGGTCCAGGCCCATGATTTCCCCGATCATGACGCTGTTGCCACGGCCTTCGCCCTGGCCGAGCTTCTGGAGCGGCACCGCTTTACGGTGCGCCTCTGTTACGGGGGGACGCTTCAAAGCCAGTCCCTGCACGATGCGATCAGGGAGCTGGAGATATCCATCGTATCAATCGGCGAATCGGAGATTCCCGAGGATTCCCAGATCATTGTGGTGGACGGTTTCGCGGGAAACTCCAATATGGCGGGAGTTCCCGGCACACTCACGGCGGTGATAGATCACCATCCGCCACCCTGGCCTCCTGAAGTGCTCCACGCCGATATCCGAAGCGGTTATGGGGCCTGTTCCACCATCCTCTTTGAGTATTACCGTGATGTCGCGGTACCCATGAGCAACAGGGTGGCCACGGCGCTGCTTCTGGGGATCATGATGGATACAGCCTTCATGACCCGGGGCGTTTCCGAGATGGACCTGGACGCTTTTAATGTACTTTTTCGTCAGGGTGACTGGCGGCTGGCGGCGAGACTCCTGAAGAACTCCCTCTCCCTGAGCGATCTCGCGGCGTTCCGGCAGGCCATAGACGGGTGCATTGTGGCCCGGGATTTTGCGTTCATTGCGTTGCCTGGTAATTATTCTCCCGAGGTGATGGCCCTGGTGGCCGATTTTTTCCTGGGCCTTCGGGAAATTCATTTTGTGGTTGTGGTAAGCGGTGATCGCGATGTTCACCGCCTCTCGGTGCGGAGCGAGAACCATCAACTCCCCTGCGATGTGGTGATTCACCTGGCCCTTGATGGGATCGGCTCCGGTGGTGGTCATATGCATATGGGCGGCGGGGCGATCCCCCTGGATCTCTACCCTGGCGATGAGGGGCTGCGGAAGCGCTTCATTGCGGCAATCGAGGGGGATTCCGCTGAAGAAGAGAGCCCCTCCGGGGACGATTCTCCCTCGAAAGAGGCCTCCCCCGAGGATATCTCCCGGAAAGAGACGTCCCGGAAAAAAACTCCATGAAAACAGATCCGATGCAAAAAAAGGAACCTATCCACGTGAACGATTCTGCCAACGGTGCAACCGAGATACCCTCCAGTGAGATATCCTCCAGCGAGGTGCCTGCTTCAACTCCTGCTTTCGACCCCTCCCGCTACGGGATTGTTGTTCTTCGGGAGAGCGACCATGAGGATGCCCGGGAGTATTGGCTTCTGGGTACGGCTCATATCTCCCGGGACAGCGTGGTGGCCGTGGAAGAGACGATCCGCCAGGTCGGGATCGATCACGTGGTGGTGGAAATCGACCACCAGCGCTACCAGTCGGTCACACAAAAACGGGACTGGTCCCAGCTGGATATCTTCCAGATTCTTCGCACAGGCCAGGCTTTTCTGCTTTTGAGCAATCTGGTTCTTGCCTCCTTTCAGCGGCGCATGGGCGCCGGTACGGGGGTTACCCCCGGAGAGGAAATGATCGCCGCCGTGAAGGCTTCCTCGGCCGAAGGAATTGGCAGCACCTTCGGTGACCGCCCTGTCACGGCCACACTCCGCCGGGCCTGGGCAAAAACAGGGTTTTGGGGCAGAAACAAACTTCTGGCCAGCATGATCGCCGCTGCCTTTTCCCGGGAAAAGGTAAGCGAGGAGGACCTGGCCAAGCTGCGGGAGCAAAACGAGCTGGAAAGCATGCTCCAGGAGCTTTCCGATTACCTGCCCCAGGTAAAGGAAGTCCTGATCGATGAGCGGGACCGCTATCTGGCCCGGAGCATCTATGATGCGCCGGGGCGTCGCGTTCTTGCCGTGGTGGGGGCCGGTCATGTTCCGGGAATTGCCCGGACTCTGGAGCAACTTCGGGCCGGAACAGTTCAGGTGAACAAGGCCGAGCTTGAGGAGATCCCCCCGCCGGGGGCCTTCCGCCGGGCACTTCCCTACGCGGTGCCCGCCGTGGTGGGGTCGCTGATCCTGTGGGGTTTTTTTCGGGGCGGTCTTGAGGGGGGGCTGCAATCCCTGGGCCGCTGGATTCTGGTAAACGGCACCCTCTCTGCCGTGGGCGCGGCGGCAGCCCTGGCGCATCCGCTGACAATTCTTCTGGCCTTCGCGGCAGCACCGATCACCTCCATGAATCCCACCGTGGGGGTGGGCCTTGTCACGGGGCTGGTGGAGGCCTTCCTTCGGAAACCCCGGGTAGCCGATTTTGAGCGTCTCAACGACGATATCGTCTCTGTACGGGGCTTCTACCGGAACAGGCTCACCCGCATTCTTCTGGTCTTCCTGCTCTCCAGCGTGGGAAGCTCCATTGGGACCTTTATCGCCCTTCCCCTGCTTTTTGGTTGATTTTCAGCTGCTTTTCGGGTCAGGTGGTTTCCGGGTCGGGTGCTTTTGCGCTGGCCCGGTGAACCGTCAGGGGTTCGCCGTAAAGGCCTGGCGGATTGCCTGGGCGATCCGGGGTGCCTCCATCCAGTGGATCTGGCTTGTCGTCGATCCCGCTGCGCCAGGTGGTCCGATAAGACGCGAAAAGCCCATCTCCTCGGCCGCTTTGATGCGTTGAGCCCGGTGTGAAACGGGCCGCACCTCTCCTGCCAGCGAGAGTTCTCCCGTGGCCAGGACTCCCGAGGGGAGTTCCTTGCCCTGGCGGGCCGAGAAGAGTGCCACAGCCAGTGGCAGATCGATCGCTACATCCTGAATCCTGATCCCTCCAGCCACGTTAATGTAGATATCCTGATCCGAGAAGGTTACCCCCAGATGTTTCTCCAGCACTGCCGCGACCCGGGATACCCGACGGTTATCGATCCGGTCCGAAAAGGTGCGGGATACCGCTCCCTTGGCGGGGACGGTGAGGGCCTGGATTTCTACCACCAGAACGCGGGATCCCTCGTAGCAGGGGGCAGCTACAACCCCTGGGGGCGGGCTGGTACGGTCTGTGCCCAGGAAAATCCGGCCGGGATCTGTCAGCTCTACCAGCCCCGTTTGCTCCATGGTAAAGATTCCTACTTCCTCGATTGCACCGAAACGGTTTTTGGTGGCCCGGAGAAAGCGCAGGTCGCTGCCGGACTGTTCAAAGAGGAGAACGGCATCTACCAGATGTTCAACTACCTTGGGTCCGGCAATTTGCCCCTCCTTGGTTACGTGGGCAACAAGGATCACCTGGGCACCCCGAAGGCGGCTCCACTCGGCAAGCTCATGAGTTACGGTTTTTATCTGGTTGATCGTTCCGGGAACGGCCCCCGCCTCGGGGACGATCATGGTCTGGACGCTGTCAACGATAACCAGCCTGGGGTCGAGCCGTTTCAGCTCCTCCTGGATTGTTCCCATATGGGCGCTGCAAAGCAGATGAAGTGGGGCCTGGGAGATTCCCAGGCGGTCTGCCCGCTGGCGAATCTGGGCAGGACTCTCCTCGCCGCTCACGTAAAGGACAGGTCCTGCCTGGACCGATGCTGCCGCCTGGAGAAGGAGCGTGGACTTTCCGATCCCCGGCTCGCCCCCGATCAGAACCGTGGACCCCTCCATGAGGCCGCCTCCCAGGGCCCGATCAAGCTCCCCGATCCCCGTGGAGAGGCGGGCGCTGGCAGGGGCCGCCACCTGGGAAAGGAGCGCACTTTGCTGGGGCGTGGCGAGGTCCTGCAGGAAGTGTCCCGGCCGTTCCGGCTCGGGGAGGCGTTCCTCCAGGGTGTTCCACTCGCCGCAGGCGGGGCATTGGCCCAGCCACTTCGATTCCTGATGGCCGCAGGAACTGCAGACCTGGAGGGACTTTCGTTTTGCCACGGAAGTTCCGGCTCAGGAGCCGCCGGCCCGGCGCAGGGCCTGGTCGAAGATCTCCTGGGTTACCTGAAACGCCTCGGCCGCAGCTCCCCGGCGCAGAATCTCTACGCGCTGAATCCGGTCTCCCTGGCGGATGGAATCAACCACGGCCTGGCCCCGAAGAACCCGTCCGAAGACGCTGTGGCGGTTGTCCAGCCAGGGGGTTGCCACATGGGTAATAAAGAACTGACTGCCGTTTGTTCCCGGTCCGGCGTTGGCCATGGAGAGAACCCCCGGGCCGTCGTGACGCAGTTCCCGGTGGAACTCGTCGGGAAAGCGGTAGCCCGGACCTCCCCGGCCCGTGCCGGTGGGGTCTCCCCCCTGGATCATGAAATCCTGGATCACCCGGTGAAAGGTGAGGCCGTCGAAAAAACGCCCCCCTCCATCCCGGGAGTGGGAGATGGTTCCCTCGGCAAGGCCCACAAAGTTCATTACCGTCAGGGGGGTGCGATCCTGTTCCAGCTCGAGGAGGATCTCTCCCCGGGTGGTCTCCATTCGGGCGTAGAGGCCCGGCGGAAGGGGCTCTTCCGCCGAAACCTCGTGCACTCCCGGCCAGATCGGCCAGATCAGAAGGAGCGTTCCCGCCAGGAGCCACGCCGGGACAGTGATGCGTGGCCTCACCCGGCTCCTCCCGGTACCACCCGTGCCATGACAACGCCATCGATGGCCTGAAGTTTTTCCACTGTGGCCGCCGAGATCGTCTGGTCCACGTCGATGATGTTGTAGGCCAGATCATCGCGGTGACGGTTGAGCATGTCCGAGATGTTCAGCTCTGCTTCGGCCAGGATAGTGGTGATGCGGCTTACCATGTTGGGAACGTTTTTGTTGGCCAGGATAATCCGGTCTCCGCCGTTGCCGTCCATTATGCATTCGGGGAAGTTTACGGAGTGCTTGATGTTTCCCTGTTCCAGGAAATCAGCCAGTTGCTGGGCCGCCATGATGGCGGAGTTGGTCTCGGCCTCGGGTGTAGATGCTCCCAGATGAGGGATGGCGATTACGCCGGGGTTCCCCAGGAGCGCGGCCGTGGGAAAGTCAGTCACGTAGGTTGATATTGTGCCGTCCTTCAAGGCCTTCACCATGGCCTGGTCGTCCACCAGGGCATCGCGGGAGAAGTTCAAAAACCGGGCGCCCTTTTTTGTTTTGTTCAGACGGTCGGCGTTGATGACTCCCCGGGTTTCGTCGTTCAGGGGAACGTGGATGGAGATATAGTCGCAGTCGGCCAGAAGAGCCTCCAGACTGGTAGCACGCAGAACCGAACGGGAGAGTCCCCAGGCCGAGTTCACCGAAAGGTAGGGATCGTATCCTGCCACCTCCATGCCCAGGGAGATTCCTGCGTTGGCTACCATAACACCGATCGCTCCCAGGCCGATCACACCGAGTCGTTTTCCTGCGATCTCGGGGCCTCCGAAGGCGCTCTTTCCCGCCTCGACCTCTTTGCCCACGTCCACTTTGGCCGGGTCCAGGGTTTGCACCCACTGGCACCCTTCAATAATCTTGCGCGACGAGAGCATGAGCCCCGCTACCACCAGCTCTTTCACACTGTTAGCGTTGGATCCGGGGGTGTTAAAGACCACCACACCCTCTTCGGTACAGCGGGATACTGGAACGTTGTTGACACCTGCACCGGCGCGGGCGATACCGCGCAGGGAAGGCCCGAAGGTGATGTCCTGGAGCTTGGCGCTCCGCACCAGAATACCATCGGGATCGTGTACATCGGGACCAACCTGGTGACCCCGAGCTTCCAGAAGGGCGATGCCCTCGGCGGCGATTTTGTTGAAGGTTTGAATACGTGCCATAATGCACGAATGCTACACGGTGTGGGCACCCTGTTTCAACGGTCTTGATGAATCTATATAATCCCGGCCATGCGTTTTTCTGATTTTGGCGCGATCTTTGGCGGCCCCACGGGAATTATGGACCTTATGGATGATATGGGGAAAGCCCTCGCCGGGGGTGTTCCCATGCTCATGCTGGGCGGAGGAAACCCCGCTCATATCTCCCCTGTGAACGATCTTTGGAGGCGTCAGCTAACGGAGATCCTGGCCGAAGAGGGAAAGATGGAGCGTATGCTGGCCAATTACGATACGCCCCAGGGACAACCCTCGTTTATCCGCGCCCTCACGGAGCTTCTGAACCGGGAGTTCGGGTGGTCCCTTGGTCCCGAGAACGTGGCCATCACCAACGGGAGTCAGACCGCCTTCTATCTTCTCTTCAATATGCTCACCGGGGCCTATGGCAGGAGCGATGATTCCCGGCCGGGGCGGATACTCTTCCCCCTGATGCCCGAATATATTGGCTACGCCGATCAGACCATGAGCCCCGATAACTTTATTGCCTGCCGCCCGCTGATTGAACGGCTGGGAGATCACCTCCACAAGTACCACGTGGATTTCACGGCCCTTGAGGAACGTCTTGCCGCATCGGCCTCCGGGGGGGAGCGAATCTGCGCCATCTGTGTTTCCCGGCCCACGAATCCTTCGGGAAACGTCCTGACCGATCAGGAGATGACCACTCTTGACGAGCTGGCCCGACGCTACCAGGTGCCCCTGATTGTGGATAACGCCTACGGTATTCCTTTCCCGCACATTATTTTTGACGATGTGATCGATGGTTCCGCCCAACCCCTGTGGAACGAAAATATCGTTCTGGGAATGAGCCTCTCCAAGATCGGGCTTCCGGGCACACGGACGGGTATTATGGTGGCCCGTCCCGAGATCGTCTCGGCCCTGAGCAGGGCCAACGCGGTCTTGAGCCTTGCCAACACAACGGTGGGACAGTATCTGGTGGAGCCGCTTCTCCGGGATGGAAGCCTCCTGGAGGTGGCCCGGAAGACAATCATGCCCTTTTACCGGGAGCGGGCCGAGCATGCTCACCGGGTTTTTGCCCAGGTCTTTCCCGATAATCTTCCCTGGTCGGTACATCGTACCGAAGGATCGCTCTTTGTCTGGCTCTGGATGGAGGGGCTTCCCATTTCATCGCGGGAGCTCTACGAAAGACTCAAGAAACGGGGTGTTCTGGTGGTTCCGGGAGAATACTTCTTTTTTGGAGACCCTGACCTGGCCGAGTGGCCCCACTCCCGAGAGTGTCTCCGGATCAATTACGGCCAGGATCCGGCCGTGGTGGAAGAGGGGCTCAAGATTATCGCCGACGAGGTCCTTCGCGCATACGGGTGACCTCCGGACGAAGACCGTCCCGGCGAGGAATGCCCTGCCGGGAGAGGTCGCTTTGTTGTTCGGCCGATCAGGTGCCCGATGTATCAGTTCCCGGCAGTGCTCACGGCTTCGCGGAACTGCTCCACTTCCCAGGTGCGAATGAACTCCACCTGATCGTCGGGCATCGCCTGGACACCGCCGAAGTTTTCGGCAAGACGAGTCACCTTCAGGGCGTCCAGGAAGAGTTCCATGGCAAGGCGGGCCTTTTTCTCGGTGTCCCCCAGGGCGACTGCTCCCAGATCACCCGCAACGACGATCCTGGGGGTGGCGTCCTGGGCATAGCAAAACTCCAGAATTTCGCTGTGAACCTCCGCCCGCAGGGCCTCCCGGGAGACGGGGGAGATGTAGCAGGGCCGGTGGCCGCTGTAGACGATGTGATCCGGGGTGAGGGCCCCCGTCAGTGGGGCAAAGGTCTCGGGGCTGGTTGCCCGGGAGATCAGCTCCGGTGAAGTGAAGGTTATGGTCTCAGGCGGATTCAGCGAATCTCCGTGGGCGGCCCGATACTCTGCTACTGCATGGGCGGCGTAGTCTCGAAGGTCTTCCAGAAAGAAAGGGTCCGTTTCACCCTCCCTGGTATCGGGGCGAATCGTGATCGCCCTCTCCAGGGCCTCTGTTACCTCCCGGTGCGCGTTCCTGATATCATCTGCCGTATCCCCTGTTACCACCAGGCCATGATTCTGCATGATCAGCAGGGAAGGGTACGCTCCGTCATGATCGGCACGCCACTGCTCAACCAGGTCGTAGATTGTGCGGGCCAGAATGTATCCCGGGTTTACCGTGGGTATCCACAGCGCCCGATCCCCGAAGAGTTCCCGGGCTGCTGCGGCCCCCTCTCTGGAGCAGGTGAGGCCGTTCAGTTCCGTGGGGTGGGTATGAAAAACGATTCGCCGGGGAAACAGCGCGTGCATCAGAGTTTCCGTTTCTGCTATGAGGTCTTCGAGTATGGGGGGATTCCGGGGAGGTGCAATCGAATCAAGGTGGGCGCGATCAAGTCGGCGAAAGTGCTCCGGACCAAGATCAGTCAGAACGTGACCCGGTTCGCTCAGAGCCAGTGTTTTTTCGTCTTTGATTGAGACAATTCCTCGTGTGCTGCCTGCTCCACGGGGGCTCTGTCCGATTTCCCGCGAAAGCTGTACAATCTCCTCAATGTCATGGTTATTCATAGGCAAGAAAGTAACGAGAAAGACCCGAATTGGAAAGAAAATATGACAAAAGAAGGACTCTTTTTTCAAATCTCTCCCTGCGCCGGGGAAATTTCAGGGCACCGGGCAAAATGGACGCGGGAAAAACAGATGGTGCGGTTTTTGTGGGCGATTCTTTTTCTGGCAGCCCCCCTCCTCGTCGTACCTGCCCTCACCGTAGAGTGGGAAGGTGAGTTCGGTGAAGCCCTGGAGCGGATCGATGCCTATCACTACGTGGACGATAACGAGGTAGTGGCTGCTCTCCTGGAGGACCAGCTCTCCCGTGTCTGGGAGGGGCCTCAGCGGGGCGAGATCCTCTGGCGCAAGGCCCGCTCTCTTGTAGCCGTGGCTGATCTCTCGCTCTGGCAGGAGACCATGGAGAAAGATGAGGCCTCTGCGTTGTACGACGAGGCCCATAGCTACGCCGAGATGGCGGCGGAGTTTTTTCCCGACCATGCCCAGACTCATTTCTGGCTGGCCGCCACGGCCGGGCGTCGTGCCCAGCTGCGGGGCATCTTTAATTCCCTCTTCCAGGCCTCCACGGTGCGCGATTATCTGGTGGATGCCCTGGAACGGGATCCTGAACTGGCCGAGGGCTATTACGTGCTGGGTCAGGTCTACCGGGAGCTGCCGGGGTGGCCCATCTCCTTTGGCAGTAACGATGGGGCGGTTTCCCTGGGACGTCGTGCCATCGATCTCTACGAGGAGCAGCGGGCTGCGGGGCTGGTGCCGGTACGGTATTTCGATCATTACATCGACCTGGCCACCTCGCTATGGACAAGAAACAACAGCGTGCGAAAACGCGAACGCCGCCAGAACCGCATGGCCGAGGCGTATCGAACAGCCGAGACGGTGCTGGAACGGGGTCTGGCCTACGAAGGTATTGTTTCCCTGAAGGAGCAGAACGACCGCGAGGAAGCCCTGGAGATAATTCGCTGGGTTATCGGGGAACTCTCGGCTGTGGAGAGTCCCCGCGTTCGTCAGCGCATGGATCTTGCCGTTGCCCGGGAACGGTTGTCGTCCTGGGAATAGTCGTCCTGGGAATAGGGGATGGTCCCCCGCAGGAGCGCCTGTCGGCTACCAGGAAAACCCTGCCGGGGATACGCCTTCCCAGCAGGGTGAGGGGGTGAGGGGTCCCCTGGCCGGTGCTGGCTGATCTCCAGGGGCTGTGGTCCAGTAGCTGCTTCAACTCGTCGGGACGGAAGCCCCTCCGTATGGAGAGAGTTCCGTCGGCACGGGCAAAGCTCCGGTGCAGAAAGAGCGCTCCAAAGAGAGAAAACCCCGCCAGGGACCAGTAGGACCGCAGGAGATCGTTCAGGAGCAACCGCCTGCGACAAGCCTGGTAGGAGCGATCCAGAAACAGGGCAATGTCGGTCTCCGTCAGATGGTGGAGCAGATGGTTTGCCATGATGTAATCAAAGGGCTGGCTGATCTCCAGGGCTGACCCCTCCTGGATGGTGATCGCTGGCTCCCGGGCGGTCCTCCGCCGTGCGTAGTCTGCCACCCGGGGGTCGTGGTCGAGGCAGGTGATCTCCAGATGGAGGCCCTTCTTTCGGGCCTCTGCCAGAAGCCACAGGGGGATATCGCAGGCCCCGGCTCCCACATCAAGAACCGAGATCGGAGTTCCCTCTCTGTGCGGTCCACTGGCAATGATGTCGTCCAGAATGAATTGTCGCACCAGGCCTCTCATGCGGGAGAAGAGAAGGTTTATCAGGGAAAACTGGTTCAGGGTTCGGCCGAGGAGCGTCGGATCGCTCAAGGTATCGTCCATGAGCTCCTGTTCCTGGCTTCTTTGGGCCGGATACCACTTCAGGGCGTGTTTCACGGGGCAACCTTTTCCAGGCAGGCTGTCTCGATGGTAAGCCCGGGGCCAAAGGCTGCGGCAAAGACAGGCCCGGTGCGGGCGCGTTCTGCCATGCGGCGCAGGACAAAGAAAATTGTGGCGGAGCTCATGTTGCCGTAGTTTCGCAGAATCTCCCAGGAGTCTTCAAGATCCGTGTCATCCAGCCCCAGGGCTTCCCGGGCTTTATCGAGGATCGCTTTTCCCCCGGGATGGATCGCCCACAGGGCGATATCCCGGAGCGAGAGACCGCTTTCTGCCAGAGACTCCTCGAGAAGGCTGTTCAGGTTCTCCCGTATCAGCTTTGGAACGTAGGCCGAGAGAGTCATGTCGAAGGCCTTCTCCCCCAGGCGCCAGGACATGGCCCCGGTGCTGTCGGGGAGAATCCTCGAAGCAAAGGAATCCATCCGGAACAGCGGGGAAGCGTCCCCGGAAAGATCTCCCGAGACCAGGGCTGCTGCCGCACCGTCGGCAAATAGTGCATTTGCCACCAGGGTGTCGGGATCCGGTTTGAACTGAACATGAAGTGAGCAGAGCTCCACATCCACGATCAGCACCCGGGCTTTGGGATGGGCAGAACAGATGGTGTGGGCCATTCGGAGCGCAGGAAAGGCAGCGTAACACCCCATAAAGGCGATGTTATGGCGCAGGATATTCGGGGGGAGATTCAGGGCTTGCACGACCTGGTAATCAAAGCCGGGAGCAGAAAAACCGGTGCACGTCACGGTGATCAAGTGGGTAACCGAGGAAGGCTCAAGCCAGGACAGTTCCTGAAAGAGCTGTGACACCGCCTGGACCGTCAGCTTTTCCGCTTCCACGATGAAAAGATCGTTTCTCCGGGCCGGCGAGGGTTCGGGGAGCAACGATGGATCACGGGAAAAAAAGGAGTATTCCTCGCTCTTCTTGCCAAAATCGGCCAGGACAGAATGGCGATGTTCGATCCCCGTTCCCTGGTACAAACGGTCCAGGAAACGTTGTTCCTTTGGGGTGAAATGGGGAACTCTTCGCATGAACTCCCGGGCCTCGTTCTGTGAATAGGTGTGAGCAGGTACCGCTGTGGCGATACCCTGAAGCCAGACCGAAGCCCCCGGGGGGGAGGGGAAGGCCGGGAAGGGAGCGTTACCGCCCCGGGCTTTTTTTTCTTTCATGGCCCGATGAAAGTACCTTGGTCACCGGGGAAAGGCAAGAAAAAACGAAGCGCCCCGGGCCGGGGCGGAGGGCGCTGCTCCGACGACCCCGGGGAATGGTACGCATGGCAAAGTGCCGGGCCGTGAACCGCTGAAAGGGAGGAGAGAGCAGAAAGGCAACAAGAGCATTCCTAGCCAGGGAGGTGATATACCCCCGCAGTGTTCCCAGGCCCATGCCCAGGGCCGCCCGATTGGCCGCCGATCGGCCGGCGCGTCGTCGAACACGCTGATACCGGCCGGGCGTAGCGGGTTTCTCATCCTGCCGCTGGTCCTGGAAGAGGTGCTCCACCACAGCGGCCAGAAGCTCTGCATCGGCAAAGCCGGTGTTCATCCCCTGACCGCCAATGGGACTCATGGTGTGGGCGGCGTCACCGGCAAGAAAGATAGGGCCTTGCCAGAAACGGTCTGCCTCGGTGCGGGCCGGATGAAAAGGGCTCTCCCAGAGACGCTGCGTCCGATCAAGAACGAAACCCGTTCTTGCAAGAACCAGAGCCTCCAGATCGGGGCTGACTTGATCAAAATGAGCCTCCTCCGGGGGAAGCTGCACGATCCACCGGCGCTTTTCCCCGGGAAGCGGGAATGATTCAACCGCTCCCCCGGGTGTAAACCAGAGGTGGGCATCGGTGCCGAACTCTCCCGCATCGGGGAAATCTGCCATAAAAAAGGATTGCCTATAACGGTGAACCCGTCTGGAGATTCCTGCCTCTTCTGCTACGGTGCTGCGCAGACCGTCAGCTCCCAGGATGTACCGGCTTCGCCAGGAAGATCCGTCGCTGCAGGAAACGGTCATTCCCGGAGATGCCGGGGTAATTCTTTGAACCCGTCTTCCCGGCTGAAACTCAACCTGTGGATACCGTCGAAGCCCTTCCCTGAGCAGGGAGCAGGTAACCTGTTGGGGCAGGGACAGGATGAAAGGAAAGCGTGGGTGGACACCCGAGAAGGAAAGCGCTCCCAGGAACCGGCGGGTGCCGTGAACAACAGCATGGTGGATAGGGAGGCCTGATCCCAGAAAATCCTCAATGAGGCCGGCCTCCTCAAGTATCTCCAGGGAGGGCGGGGTAATCCCGATCGCACGGGATTCCTCCACCGGGCCGGGACGGAGTGCTGCTTCCAGGATCGTCACTCGTCGTCCTGCTGCTCCCAGAAGATTCCCCAGGAGCAGCCCCGTGGGTCCCGCGCCCGCGATGATCACCCCGGAAGAGGAGTTGTCCCGGTCATGATCAGGCAGTTTTTCAGGCAACCGAGGAGACGCTCCCCGATTCCCGGGGCTGGTCTTCCCCGGGGGCTTCCCTCGGAGCATCAATCTCGGTGAGGTATCCTGTCTTGAGGCAGGTTTCAAAGAGATCGTGGTCCATGAAGCTCTCGTCGACCGTATCGTATCCCTCGTGGTGCCGCACAATACGAACCTGCAGACCCTGCGGGGTTCGTCCGATGATTTCCAGGAACTCGCTCCGTTCCGGATTCGATTTGATCCGGAACCGGGTAATCATTGGTCCTCTCATACCCCTAGGTATCGGCCGGGAGGACCAGATATTTAGGGATTCGATTTTTTCGATCAGGATTCGCACTGGATTAACACAGCCGATATCGTTAAACTATGCACCAAATTTTTGACAGGGAGAGTACTATGGCACGGGTGTACAACTTTTACGCGGGACCCGCCACACTTCCGGTGGAGGCTCTGCAGGAGGCGCAGAAAAATCTGGTAGACTATGAAGGATCAGGATTATCCCTCATAGAGACCAGCCATCGCAGCAAAGAGTACGATGCGGTTCACACCGCCACGATCGATCTCATCAAGGAGTTGCTGGGAGTTCCTTCGGGCTATTCTGTCCTGCTTCTGGGGGGCGGCGCGTCCATGCAATTTGGTATGGTTCCCATGAACCTGATGCCCCAGGGCGGATCCTGTGACATGACTCTCACGGGCAGTTGGGCCAAAAAAGCCCTGGCCGATGCAAAAAAGCTCGGTACCGTACATCTGGTTTACGACGGCGGCGACTCTGCCTTCACCACCCTTCCGGATCCTGCCTCGGTGCAGTCCAGTGCCAATAGTTCGTATCTGCACATCACCTCCAACGAGACGATTGAGGGTGTTCAGTGGAAGCGATTCCCCCAGACGGAGGCTCCCCTGGTGGCCGATATGTCCAGCGATATTCTGAGCCGCCCCCTGTCGGTGGATCAATTTGGAATTATCTACGCAGGCGCCCAGAAAAACCTGGGACCCTCGGGGGTAACCATCGTGATTATCCGGGACGATCTCCTGGAGCGTGCCCCGGACTCGCTTCCGGCGTACCTGAACTACCGGACCCACGCAAAAAGTGGTTCTCTTTACAACACTCCCCCGGTCTTCTCCATCTATATGGTCAAACTGGTGCTGGAATGGCTTCAGCGGCAGGGCGGTCTGGGGGCCATGGCAGAGCGGAACCGCAAGAAGGCCGCGCTCCTCTATGATGCCATAGAGACCTCCGGTTCCTTTTACCGCTGTCCCGTTGACCCCCGATATCGTTCAGACATGAACGTCGTCTTCCGTCTTCCCTCGGAAGATCTGGAGAAGCGTTTTGTAACCGAAGCCGGTGCAACAGGGATGATCGGCCTCAAGGGGCATCGCAGTGTAGGGGGCATCCGGGCGTCCATTTATAACGCCATGCCCGAGGAAGGAGTCTCCAAACTGGTATCCTTCATGAGTTCCTTTGCCCAGGCCCACGCCTGACATTCCCCAGGGAGGTATCATGTCCTATGTAGAATCAGTACTTGCCGATGTGCAACAACGATATCCCGAGCAACGGGAGTTTCTTCAGGCTCTGGAGACGGTCCTGCACTCGATCACGCCGGTTTTCGGCGATCACCCGGAGTATCAGGAGGGGGGCGTTCTGGAGCGGCTGGTCGAGCCGGAGCGCATCATCATCTTCCGTGTCCCCTGGGTGGACGATGCGGGCAACGTCCAGGTGAACCGGGGGTTCCGGGTGCAGTTCTGCAGCGCCCTGGGCCCCTACAAGGGCGGGCTGCGCTTTCATCCCACGGTGAACCTGAGCATCATGAAGTTTCTCAGCTTTGAGCAGATCTTCAAGAACAGCCTCACGGGGTTGCAGCTGGGCGGGGGAAAGGGAGGAAGCGACTTTGATCCCAAGGGGAAAACCGACAACGAAGTAATGCGCTTCTGCCAGTCCTTCATGACGGAGCTTTCCCGCTATATCGGTCCCCAGACAGACATTCCTGCCGGTGATATCGGTGTGGGAGCCCGGGAGATCGGCTATCTCTTTGGCCAGTACCGGAAGATGCGTAACGAGTTCACGGGAACACTCACGGGGAAACGGCTGGACTGGGGTGGTTCGCTGGTCCGACCCGAGGCAACCGGCTACGGAGCAGTGTACTTTGCCGAGGAGATGCTCCAGGGTGCAGGAGAGTCCATCGAGGGCAAGGCGTGCGCCGTTTCGGGAAGCGGCAATGTGGCGCAGTTCACCCTTCAGAAACTCCTTGATCTGGGAGCAAAACCGGTTACCCTCTCCGATTCCGGCGGATTCATTTATGATCCCCAGGGGATCAGTCGGGAACGCCTGGAGTGGGTCATGGAACTCAAGAACGAAAAACGGGGTCGCATCAAGGAATACGCCGACGAGTTCGGGGTTGAGTATTATCCCGGGCAACGTCCCTGGAGTGTGCCCTGCGATGCAGCCTTCCCCTGTGCAACCCAGAACGAGCTTGACAAGGACGATGCCGGAAAGCTTATCTCGCAGGGGTGCAAAGTAGTTGCCGAAGGTGCCAACATGCCCACGTCAACCGAGGCGATCCGTGACCTGATCGCTGCGGGTGTGCTCTACGGCCCGGGTAAAGCTGCCAACGCCGGAGGAGTTGCCACGAGCGGCCTCGAGATGAGTCAGAACGCCATGCACCTGAGCTGGAGTTTCGACGAGGTCGACAAGCGCCTGCGGGAGATCATGCGGAATATCTATCGCGCCACGGCTGAAGCAGCCGATCGGTACAACGCACCGGGCAACTTTGAACTCGGTGCAAATATCGCCGGGTTCCGGAAGGTCGCCGATGCAATTCTGGACCAGGGCGTGATCTGAGTCTGCCTCGCCTGTGGAGGCCTGTCGCTTGTGCAAAGCCCCCCGGGATCTTTCCCGAGGGGCTTTTTTATTCCCCGTGGCTGGAGGCGCTATCGGGATCCAGAAGGTCGGCGATCTGGTCCACGGCCCAGAGAATCTGTTCCACCTCGGCAGGAGTATAGCTCTGCATGCCCTCTATAAACCGCCTTGGCACAGCCGAGGGAATTTCCTGAAGAAAGGCCGTTCCTTTTTCGGTCAGGCACAGGTGGATCTGGCGGCGGTCGCTGCTGCTCCGCACCCGGTGCAGCAAATCCTGCTTTTCCAGGCGGTCCACAATCCCTGTGACGGTGCTATTTGTGAGTGCCACGATTTTGGTGAGTTTGCTCAGGGTGATGGTGTCCTGCTCGGCAACTTCCTTGAGGCATATCACCTGGGGAACGGTGATATGGTGGTGTTCCTGGAGATACCGGGAGTGCTTGTCGAAGCCCCGGGCTATCTTTCTGAGCCGTTTGGTCAAATGCACCACCGTGGGTGTATCCAGGGACGGGTCGGTATTGGACTTGGATGGGTGATCGTTATCTTTCATAAGCTCTTACGCAGGTGAATATTTTGCACGCGAAATATTGGTCCTGTCAAGACCCCCCCGGGAGTGTTCGGGAGGGCCGCCAGGAGATGGTGAGTCACTTTATGCAGACGTTTACCACAAAGGGCCCGGTGGGCGTGCGGAAGGGAATGCAGATTGTGGGTTCCGACTTGGGCCAGGAGAGGCGGTGGTTTTCCCCCTGTACGATGATGGGCGGGGAAATATCGATCGATTGCCCGCTCATGGCCGAAACAGCGTTACCCGCAACGATATTGATCAGCTCCCCCACCATGCTGTTGATCATCTCGTCTTCATCGTCGGGATTGGTGGTGGTGATACCCGATTTCTGCAGAAGTTTCAGTGTCAGGGCCCGATGAAACCTGATGGCGATCAGCCCTCGGGCCTCGCCGGTAATTCCCAGGATTCCCGAGATCTCCCAGCGGTGCTTTGCACTGTGCTCCAGCACGTAGGGGTCCAGGGCATCAGGGGTGAGGCCGAACATCTGCTGGAACATATTGATCGTTGCGTTCAGAAAAGGATTTATGTGTTCAGCTCGCATCGATGACCCTCCAGCCTCGCAGAGAGGCAAAAACTGTTTAAAATCTACAGGACTACGATATCATGATCTCCCGGGAAGTGCAAAGAAAATCACGCTTTTCACGCTGTTCTGTTACGCTGTCTTCACTGTTGTAACCCACTGTGCCGGCGCGAGGGGTTCTCTCTGGCCACCGGAGCTTCCCCGGGATCAGGATCGCCGGGAAAACCGGGGTCGTCCGCTGGCAATGGCAACGCAGCCCGCCAGGGCCAGAATGAAGCAGTAATAGTTGTTCCCCACAATCGCCACGGGGGAGATCCCCGCCACAGAACCCGCCAGAAGCACCTGTGCCGCGTAGGGCATGATCCCCTGGAAGACGCAGGAAAACACATCGAGGATGCTGGCGCTACGGCGAGGGTCAACACCGTTTTTCCGGGCAATCTCCTGAGCCAGCCCCCCGGAGAGAATAATCGCCACGGTGTTGTTGGCGGTGCAGATATCGGCTGCCGAGACCAAGCCGGCAATGCTCAGCTCGCCCGTGCGCCGTCGGTTCTTTCCTCGTGACCGGGCGGTGATCCTGTCGATCCGTCCCAGAATCCAGGCGATACCTCCCTGGTCCCGGATGAGTTCGCCCAGACCGCCGATGAACATGGAGAGCACCATGATCTCCTGCATCTTCTGGAAGCCCTGAAAAATATCCCGGGAGAACTGCAGAACGGCGTAGCCGGGGACCACCGTGAGGCCCACCACCCCGGTGAAGAGAATTCCCGTGGCCAGCACGGCAAAGACGTTCACTCCGGCCAGAGCCATCCCCAGAATTACCAGATAGGGCAGGGCTGTAAGAATCCGGTAGTCTCCCGCTTCTGTTATGGTTCCGTCGGCTCCAAGGATCGCAAAAACCAGAACTGCTGCCAGGGCTGCGGGAAGGGCGATATAGAGATTTACCCGGAACTTGTCCTTGAGCTGACACTCCTGGGTGCGGGTTGCTGCGATAGTTGTATCGGAAATCATGGAGAGGTTGTCGCCGAACATGGCTCCTCCCACGACAGCGCCCATGAGTAACGGCAAAGCCACGGAAGTTTGCTCTCCCACGCCCACCGCGATAGGTGCGACAGCGGCGATGGTGCCCATGGAGGTTCCCATAGCGGTGGATACAAAGGCAGCGATCAGAAAGAGCCCGGGGAGCACGAAGGCGGGAGGAACCAGGGCCAGCCCCAGGTTTACCGTGGACGTGACCCCTCCAATGGAGGTCGCCACCGAGGCGAAGGCTCCTGCCAGCAGGTAGATCAGGCACATGGTGATGATGTTGCTGTCCCCTACGCCGCGGACAAACGTGGCCAGCTGTGTATCAAGGCTGGTCTTGCTTCGTCCCATGCCCAGGAGAAGACTCAGGACCAGGGCCGGCAAAACAGCCACGGCTGCCGAGAGCTGGTAGAAGGCCATGGAGGTTCCCCGCAGCGTCAGGGCCGCGCCGGTTCCAATAAAAAGTGCCAGAAAAAGAAGCAGCGGCAAGAGCGCCACACAAGAGGGGGTGTTGCCCGGGGACGTGCCCTGCGCTTCCGGAGTGGAGATCGGTGTATCGTGCAAAGAGAAATCCTCCATCGTTCCTGATAATTTGTGTGAACCACCGAGTCTATCCTAGAGGGTCCCGGCGGGGCTACACTGCAGGAGTCTTCTCTTGCCGGAGGGTTGCAGTCCTGTGGAATGAAATGCCGATGGTTTCCATCGCCCCGGGGCCATCCGTAGTGAATCCCGGCGATCCACCTGGAGTGGAGTGGGGAAACTTGTCCTTCCAGGGATTGCCGGGTAAGCTGTCACAATGCCAGGACGAAACGCGCCGTGTCCCTGCGGGAGCGGAAAGAAGTACAAGCATTGTTGCCTTCGCACCGACGAGGCCCGGAGCCGGACAACAGAGCAGGCCGGGCTCCTGTCGCCCCACGAACTCCAGGGCTCCCTGGAGGATTATCGCCGGTTCTGCGAGACCCTTCCCCCGGATGCCGAGGTCCCCTCCTTCATGGAGTACCGGGGGCGTGCAAATCCTGCCTCGGATGTCCTGGGACAGCTGAAGCAGGCAGCGGCGGGCCAGGACTTTGGGAGTATCCAGGAGCTTCAGACCTTTTGCGCGCAGCACATGGAGCGAGCTAACGACCAACCGTGCCCCGATTTTGAAGGCCTTTCCCCGGCACAGATGCAGAAGATTCTTGACGCCCATGAGAATACCGGGAGAAAGGAGAAGACTCCGCTCCTGTACTATAACAGCGCCCTGACCCCGGACCGGGCGGAGAGCTCACCCCTGGTTCAGGTGATTCGGTGGTTGCTCCGCTATCACGCCGAACACGGAGGGAAAATCCGGTTGACAGACCGCCAGAACTATCCCCGTGATCTTTGTCGCGTCTATCTCTCCCGGTTTCCCCAGTCTCGCCTTGCAGGGAGCTCGGCACCCAAGGAGGCGTCGCTTCCAAAACTGGTCATGGCTCACGATGTCGTGGTTTCCTTGGGATGGACCCGGGAGGAGCCCCGCCGCAGCGAGCTCACGACCGAGGGCGTTCAGATGCTGGCCGACGATGCGGGCCCCACGGTCTTCATCAAAACGCTGGAGTTTTTTATCTTTCACAGTTCCTGGGTTGCAAATCTCGACGTCTCCCGGGAGGACAAGGAGCATCTGGCTATCATCCAGAGGTCGGCGGTCTTCTCGCTCTATCTTCTCTCCCGCTATCCCGAGGGAAGGCTTGACGATCTTACCGACCGGTTCGTTCGGGCCTTTCCTGCCTTCCTCGGGCCAGCCCAAGGTGATGCGTCGGAGATACGCTGGCTACGCCATGTCTACCGGGATCTGCTACTGCAACGGTTCTGTGTTCCCCTGGGGCTGGTGAAGATCACCGCCGATGGCAACTACGGGACAACGCCCCTCTTTCAGCACGGTCTGGTCTTTTCTACGGAAGGGCTCCGATAGTCGAGCCTGTTCAGATTCCTGATTCAGGGCCATTCCGTTTGAGGGCGATTCCGTTGATGCCGTACTGGAGCCCCCCCGGACCGGGACCATCGGGAAAGACCTGGCCCAGATGGGCATCGCAGGTATTGCACCGTATCCCGATCCGGCTCACGCCGAGGAAGTCATCCCTGCTGTAGGCCACAGCTCTGGCATCGAGGGGTTCCGTAAAGGAGGGCCAGCCCGACCGGGAGCGGCATCCCCGGATCGTGGTGATCTCGACCCATCTGGTCTGGACGGTGAGCTATTTCGTGGGGCTGGGAGTAACCCGCCGGGTTCCACCGGCCTGGCACCGGCGCCATCGCGCAGCCCGGCCTGCTCCGATCCGTTCCAGGTGGCCCTCCTTTTTCAGGTTCCGCATGGTTGTCCGCAGGCGCTGGTCCGGGAGGTCGGGAACCAGCGACCGGAGATCCGCAATCGAGAAGGGCTCCTCCAGGGCAGGCCCCTCCAGGATGAGCTGCCGCAGGTCCTGTATGGAGTCTCCGGGTGAACGAAGGCGGTCAGCGTCGTAGATCGCCGGGGGCTCCCCTGCCTGGGCGACCCGGTCTGGCTGACCCTGATCCTGGTCGGGATGGGTCTCTTCCCGCCGGTGCCAGAGTTCCCTGGCCCTGGCAGAAAACCAGGCGTTGGTCCACTGCTCTCCTGCCTTCCTGCTCCCGGCGTAGACGAACTGGATGTCCCGATGGATCACATGGAGCTCGGCCAGAACACGCACGGCGTGGGTGATGGGCCAGCGGCCCTCCATCTTGCGGGGATTCAGAAAATCGCGGTATTCCGCCTCGATCACCACCGCCGCGTGATCCCACCGGCCAAGATCATCGAGCTTGGCGTGGAGACCCTGGAGAGAGGAAAAATCGGAGAGCAGGTTTTCAAAGGTCTTGCGCTCCACCACGGCATGGAGCTGATGATCAATCTCCAGGGCGTAGTCGCCGGCGGGGAGCTTGCGCCGTTCCGTGGCGGGGCCGGGAAATTTCCAGGGATAGCGTTCGGCGCTGTCGACAATTACCCGGTAGGGGCTGTGGCCCGGGGGCAGGCGGACCCGTGAGGATGAACGATGCTGGTTCATTCCCTGCTGGGTGCGGAAGAAGATCTGCTCGTAGGTGCCGGGGCGGTTCTTGTAGCGCTTTTGCAGAAAGAGAAAGTTGCAGCGCTTTCGTGTGGGCCTGTCCAGAATCACCGTAAGTTGCTTGCCGAACCGCTCAAGGCGGACCACGGGAACCCGCTCGACCTCGGTAAATTGCCAGGGTTCCCCGTCGGGCTCGCCCTCGCGGATGCAGAAGATTTGCTTGCCACTACCGGGCCACTTGTCCTGCGTCCAGAGGGCGATAACCTGTTCTGTGCCGCGCCGAATCTCCACCCGGTAGGGGAACCGGTCGTTGCTGGTGGTGTACAGTATCCACAGGGCCTGATTTTCCATGGTCCCTCTCTCCGGGGCTCACCATAGCGGGAACTCTGGCAGGGGTCAATTACTTCCGGGAACAGGGATTCTATAGCGGGACAGGAAACCTGCCGGGCAAACTTCGGTGTATACTCTGTTTCATGGCACGACGAGGAAACGAGTTCGGTAATGTCCGGCGAGGCCGGTGGCGAAATGTGGTGAGCGCCGGGATCATGCCGGTGGTCTTGAACGGTCTGCTGTGGCCTCTGGCACTGACGCAGGCGCCCCCTGCCCTGATCCCGGCGGATCCGCAGCAGGCATTGTGGTACGTGGTGCCCCTGGTGGGGATCCCCCTTCTTCTCCAGTGGGTCTCGATGCTGGCGAGGACGGCGCGGTGGGGGTCTCTGCATTTTGAACTGACCGGGGAAGAGCCCTCTCTCGGGGGGCTGCTCCGGGGTCAGGTAGTATTGGGAGCACAGAAACTCCCCGGGGTTCGTCGTGGTGCCGATGGAGCAGGGCACGCGTCGGCCCGCGCGCTGGAGTGCAGGGTAACCCTCCAGTGTATTGCCCAGCGGGATTTGATGCTGCGGTCCCGCCGGCGTCGGGAGCGGGTGGTGACCGAGGTCAGCACCACCGTGGCGATGGAAGAGGCCATAACCGCCTCGGGAAGAGCCCTTCGGATCCCTGTGGACATAGCGATACCCTCCGATGCTCCTGCCACCACGGCGATGACCAGCGAACGAGTCGAGTGGATATGGTGGGAGCTGGTGGTAGAGAGCACAACCCTGAGGCCCTCGATCCAGGGGGTAATCCGTCTGCCCGTGGTGAGTGTGAGCAGCTCCGGCACAGCAGAAACCGGGGAAGGCCCGGGGACTTCAGCAGAAGGAATGGCCGGGAGCACTGTGCCGGACGCCATCGATGGTGCCGAGGCGACGCATCTGGTTTCCGGGGAACCCCGGGAGCTTCTGGCGGTGCTTGAAAAAGAACGCACCGCCGGGGATCCCCGATCTGTGGCGGGACGCCTCTTTCGTCCCAAAAGGGGACTCTTCCGGATGGGCTATGCCCCCTCGGGAGAATTGGTGGCAGTTTCCCTGCGGGGCGACAAGGCTGTGGGATACCTCTGGTCCGGTCTGGTGGTGATGGTCGGCGCGGCCCTGGCGGCGGCGGGAATGATCCCCCTTGCCCTGGGCCTTCTGATAGTTATTGTCTTTCTCCGGGCCCTGCTGGGCCCCGTCCTGGTGCGGGTCGTGGTGGCCCCCGAGAACCTGCGGGACGACAGGGTGCTTCGGCGAAAGATCCAGAGCCGTTGCCGGGAGTGGTCGGCGATCAGCTCCTGCAAGATCGTACCGGGAATGCAGCGGGCCTCCCTCCAGGGGCCCATCGTGAGGTGGGACCTCCTGGTTCAGGAGGGACAGAACCAGAGCCTCCTGGCGCTCCGCACCGAGACCGAAGAGGTCGCGCAGGCCCTGGCAGAGGCGATTCAGCAGCGTGCCCGGGGCCGGAATGAGGGAACCAGGTAAGAGTGCCAGGGGTCAGGCGAAGAGATCGAAGACCCCGGCAGCCTTCACAAAGAGCATGGGTGGCATGCCCTCGTACTGCTACTCCCGGCGCCAGGAACCGCAGGGAGCGGGGGCGTACCCGATTGCGTACCAGGGCCTGGGTAAAACCAGCGGCGTAGAAACCGATACTCGCCCCTGGGCGATAAAGACCTGTATCCCGATGGAGCTACCAAAGGTCCTGCCCCGGTCTTGTGTTTCGCTACAGGGTTATCTATTCTTCTGGCAACGGGAGGGATAGCAATCAAGGCAAGCTGGAAGGTTCTCAGTATTCTCGCGCTGCTTCTCCTGCCCCTGGTGGTCTTGCCCTCGGTGGTCCGGGCGCGGCCCCACACGCTCGGGGTTCTGGCTTTCCGGTCCGTCGCCGTGACGGAGGCGCAGTGGCAGCCCCTGGTGGACTATCTCAACGCCACCGTGGAGGGGCTCAATCTGGAAATCCGGGCCTTCAACTACCCCGATCTGGAGCGGGCTATCCAGCAAGGTGAACTGGATTATGTTCTGACAAATCCGGGGCACTACATCATACTGCGACATCGGGAGCGCTTTTCCGCGCCCCTGGCCAGCCTGATCCAGGAGGTCGAGGGCGTGCCGATTCGGGGATTCGGGGGCGTCATGGTGGTGCCGGCCGGGAGGGATGATATCCGGACCGCAGGGGATCTGCGGGGAAGAACTGTGGCGGCCGTGAGCCCCAACTCGCTTGGGGGGTATCTGGCGCAGGCCTTTGAGTTGCGTAACCACGGAGTGGCAGCCAAAAACCACCTGGATCTGGTCTTCACCGGCATGCCCCACGCTGCAACTATCGAGACGGCCCTGAGAGGCGAGGCCGATGCGGCCTTTGTGCGGAGCGGGGTTCTGGAATCGCTGGTGCGGGAGGGCCTCCTGCAAGAGGACGAGGTCCGTCTTCTCAACCCGGTGTCACACCCCGGGTTCCCCCAGGTACTGTCCACCCCGCTCTATCCCGAGTGGCCCTTTGTGGTTCTCTCCGACTCCGATGAGGAAATGGCCCTGCAGGTGGCGGCGGCGGTGCTCGCCCTGCCCCACGCCGGTGAAGTCAGCCGGCAACTGGGGATTCACGGTTTCACCATCCCCGCCGATTACCGGCCGGTGGAGGAGCTGCTCCGGACACTGCGGCAGCCCCCCTTTGATCAGGTGCCCGAGTTCACCCTGGTGGACGCCTGGCAGCGCTGGAGAAGAGAGCTGATTGTACTGGCGATCCTCCTGGTGTTTCTCGTGGTAGCCGGTTCGGTGGTGCTGGTTATTCGCAGGGTCAAGGCCCGGCAGGCCGAGTTTCAGGCCAGCCTGCTGGCCGGTCTGGGCGAGGGCGTCTTCGGTGTGGATCATCGCGGCCGGTGCACCTTCATCAACCAGACCGCCCTGGGCATGCTCGGCTACGAGAAAGATGAGGTCCTTGGAGAGGATCAGCACAGCCTCTTCCACCATAGCTGTCCCGACGGTTCACCCTACCCCTGGGAGGACTGCCCGGTTTGCCGGACCAGTACTGACGGCCTGGAGAGAAGGGGCGAGGAGTGGCTCTGGCACAAGAGTGGTGAAGGTTTCCCTGTGGATCTGCTTGTCACGCCCCTGTACCGAAACCGGTTCTCCCGGAGCATCGCGCACCGGAGCAGGGCCCGCCACAGTGCCGTGCCCCGGAAAAGGAAGCAGATCGGCTGTATCGTGAGCTTTCTGGATATCCGGTCCCGCAAGGTTGCTGAGGAACAGCTGAAAAACAGTCTGGCCTTCCAGCTCTGTGTTGCCAGTATCTCCTCGCGGTTTGTTACAACCACGGAGGAGCGTTTTGACGACGATATCCGCCACATGCTTGAGACCATTGGCGGTGCTTTTCACGCCGATCGGAGTTATCTGGTTACGTTTTCCCTTGCTGACGCTGACGCTGACGATGGCGCTGACGATGGCGCTGACGATGGCGCTGACGATGGCGGTGGCGATGGCACTGACGCTGACGATGGCACGGGCAATATCCACCAGTGGTCTTCCGGGGAGGTCGCGCCCCGGAGTGAAGACGGACAGGCCCTGTCGGCGGCATCGCTTGCGTGGCTCAAGGGGCAAATCCTCTCGGGAAAAGCTGTGCATATCCCCGATGTGGAGGCCCTTCCCGATGAACCGGAGGCCGGGAAGAGAGAACTGACAGCCCGGAACGTTCGATCCCTTATGGCCGCGCCAATTGTGAGGGGAGAGAACATCTGGGGGTTCGTGGGGTGCGATGGGGTTACGCGGAAAAACCTCTGGGGCGAACGCGAGATTTCCAGCCTTGCTGTGCTGGCGAATATGGTCGGCGAGATTCTTCTCAAGCTGCAGTCTCGCCGGGAACTGCTTCAGGCAAACCGGGATCTGGAAGAAGCAACCGCCCGGGCCAGGGAGATGGCAACCCAGGCCCGTCAGGCTTCTGCTGCCAAGAGCGAATTTCTGGCAAACATGAGCCACGAGATACGAACGCCGCTGAATGGCGTTATCGGCTTCACCGATCTGCTTCGGGATACGCCGCTCTCGCCGGTGCAGGCGGACTACGTCAACAACGCCAACGTGGCTGGACACAGCTTGCTCGGTATTATCAACGACATCCTCGATTTCTCGAAGATCGAGGCGGGGATGCTGCATCTCGAGATGGTTCAGACCGACATGATCTCGCTTCTTGAACAGAGTGTCGACCTTGTGAAATACGGTGCAGCAGAGAAAGGGTTGGAGCTTCTCCTCCATATCGATCCCGGGATGCCGCGTTTTGCCGTGACCGATCCCGTTCGCCTGAAGCAGATTCTGACAAACCTCCTGGGAAACGCCGTTAAATTCACGAGGCAGGGCGAGGTGGAGCTCAGAGCGGAGTATACCGCTCTGGGGGCGGAGGCAAAGGGAATCCTCTCCTTCTCCGTTCGCGATACCGGCATCGGGATTGCAGAGGAGCAGCAGGCAAAACTTTTTAAGGCCTTCTCGCAGGCTGACAGCTCCACCACCCGCGAGTTTGGCGGCACCGGCCTGGGCCTGATCATCTCTGATCTGATCGCCCAAAAGATGGACAGCAGGATCCGGATCGATAGCAGGGAAGGTGGGGGAAGCACCTTCTCCTTTGATATTATCACCGACACCGAGGATGGAAAGGAACCGGACAGAAGATCCATTGCCCGGGTCAAGCGCTGTCTCATCATCGACGACAACGCCCATAATCGCCTCATCCTCGGGGAAATCCTCGCAACCTGGGGGATCGTCAGCGAATCCTGTGATAATGGATTGTCATCCCTGAAGGTTCTCGAGACTTCAGAACCCTTCGATGTAATTATCTGCGACTACCACATGCCCCGTGTCGACGGGCTGGAGACCCTCCGCATGATTCGGGAGCGCCTCAACCTTGGCCCCGACAAGCAACCGGTGATCCTGCTGCACTCCTCCACGGAAGATGCTGCCTTCCATCGGGAATGCGAGGATTTGGGGGTGCGCTTTCGCCTGAGCAAACCGGTGAAGAGGGGGGATCTCTTTGAGTATCTGAGCCACCTCCGGGACCCGGAGCCCCAAAGCCTCTCCCGACCAGAGGATGACTCCGGGGAGGTGGAGACTGCCAGCGGGCACTACCAGGGCAGGACCATTCTGATCGCAGAAGATGTGGAGATGAATCTCCTGATGATCAGGACGATCCTGGAGAAGCTCTGCCCGGGGGCAACGCTCCTGGAGGCGACCAACGGGGTAGAGGCGGTTACACAATACCGGCAGTCTTCGCCGGACCTGGTTCTGATGGACGTGCAGATGCCGATCCAGGATGGACTGGAGGCCACCCGGAAGATCCGCGCCCTCCAGGACGCAACGGGCCGACAGGTCCCCGTTGTTGCCCTCACTGCGGGGGCCTCCAAAGAGGAGCGGGACAACTGCCTTGCTGCCGGCATGGAGGACTTTCTGACCAAGCCGATAGAATCGGAAAAACTCAAGGCAACCCTGGCCCGATATCTGCCGCCTTCTGAGGCACCGCCGGACTCATAGTCGGGGATCACCACCGGGGGCCTTCAGGACACCTTTTTGAGGGCGATGCCATTCATGCAATACCGTGTCCCCCAAGGCGCCGGGCCATCGGGAAAGACGTGGCCCAGATGGGCATCACAGGTGTTACAGAGCACCTCTATCCGGGTCATGCCGAGGGATGCGTCCCAGCGGTAAGCCACGGCGGTGGCCGTCAGGGGCTGCGTGAACGAGGGCCATCCCGAGTGGGAGTCAAACTTGGTGTCGGCGTTGAAGAGGGGTTCACCACAGCACACACACCCGTAGGTTCCCGGCTCAAAGCGGGTGCACAGGGCCGAGCTGAAGGGGCGTTCCGTTCCGGCGGTGCGTGTTACCCGATAGTGTTCTTCTGTGAGCAGTTGCCGCCATTCCCGGTCGCTCTTCTCTACCCGGCGGGCCGGAGGAGGGGTCCCCTCATCGGCAAGGCGACATATATCGTTCCAGGTGATCATATGACAGAAATACTACTCTTTTTCTGCCGGGGCAACTATTTTGGAAAATACTTCCCGGGAAAGGGCCTTCCTCCGTATCGTCCTCGGGCACCCGGGCCAAATTTTACATAGATGATCTTCCTGCGACGCCGTTCCTGCCAGACTGCGTAGGCCAGGGCAAGATTCCGTTTCAGGGCCCGATGTTGTGACTCCACGAAGGCCTGGCGGTGATTCTCCCTGGCCAGGGCCCCAATTGACCACTTCGTGAGGTTGGTCAGGTCCAGGGGGATGTCCGGGTCCGCTGTGGTTTCAAAGACCGGGGTGGTGAGGCCTGCCCGTCGCAGAGCTCTATCCAGGCTACGGCCAGCCTGGGAGCAGTATTCCCCCGGTGAAGGATCGTTGAACCATTTCAGATCACACCGGGTGATCACCACCGCGACTGGGGTGATCGTCCTGATCATCCTGATTTTCCTGATGTGATCTTCGGTTGTTCCGGGGGCATCTCCGGCAAGGCAGTACCAGGCCAGATGAATTGTCTGGTCTGACCGAGCGGGTGGGGAGGGAGCCGGCCAGACGTTGCCCGATGTCCTGGTTTCGAGTATCTCCAGGGAAGGGGCCTGGTCCCCGCAGAACCGCTCCTCTCCCGTGGGGGTCTCTCCAAAGATCGCTCTGATGAGAGTGCTTTTCCCTGCGCGGGATTCACCGGTGACGAGGAGCAGAGGCCCGTCACCGTCTGCAGAAAAATGTGCCGGGGGGGCGTCTTGTAAGGACATCGGATCTCCTTTCCGTCGTAGAATCTCCTGTGGTGGGGAGGGGCCTGGTTTTGAATCCCTTCCTGGTGTGTGTGATAATAGGGGTCTGGTGCGACATAACATGTCACAGGCTCGGTGAAAACGAGATCTTTTTGCGAAAAAGAGATCTTTCGTACTCTGGATCCAATCTTCAGAGATCTGATCCACCGGTTTTTCTTGACACCTATGGTTGTATACAATACTATATAACCATATAAGGGGTGGCGCAGTGAAGGATCTCCTGAATGAAGAGAGTCCTCTCTTCCGGCAGATCAAGGAAGAGATCGAGGACCAGATTGTGGACGGCCGTTTGAAAGAGGACTCCCGGATTCCCTCCACAACAGAGCTGGTTCAGTTCTACCGGATAAACCACGTCACTGCAGCCAGGGGAATCAACCTGCTGGTTGAGCAGGGGGTCCTCTATAAAAAGCGGGGCATCGGAGTTTTCGTCGCCTCTGGCGCACAAGAAAAACTGCGCGAGGCCCGGCGGCGGGATTTCCCCCGTCGTTATCTGGAGCCTCTGCTGCGGGAAGCGGCACGGCTGAACATATCGGACCAGCAGATTCTGGCCCTGCTCAAAAATTTCAGGGAGGATACAGACGATGACCTGTGACGTCCGCGCCCGAAAGGTTTGCCTTCGCTACGGTAGAGAGGAGGTCTTGAAAAACCTCTCCTTCGATCTGAAACCGGGGCTTATATACGGCCTTATCGGACGCAACGGAGCGGGCAAGACATCGCTTCTCTCGCTTTTGGCCTCCTATAACCGGCCCACGGCGGGGTCTCTCCTGATTGGTGGTGAAGACCCCTTCGAGAACCCCCGGGTTATGCCGCAGGTGAGCTTTGTCTATCCCTCCGATTACAGCGAGGAATACGACTCCGCAGCCGGGTATCTTCGCAGCTGCCATCGCTACCGGCCGTTTTTTGATCTCGACTACGCCAAAGGGTTAGCCGGGGAGTTTCGGCTTCCCCTGAAACGCCCCGTGAAGTCCCTTTCCCGGGGCCAGCAATCAGCCCTGAACCTGGTGATGGGCCTGGCCAGCCGGTGTCCCGTGACGATCTTTGACGAGATCCATCTCGCCCTGGATGCCCCGGCGCGGGAGATTTTCTATCGGGAAGTTCTGGAGGATCGGGAGCGCCATCCCCGGATCATGGTCATCTCAACGCATCTGGTCTCGGAGATGGAGTATCTTTTTGATCATGTTCTGCTCGTGCACCAGGGGGAGCTGCTGGTGAATGAACCTCTGGAGGAGGTCCTTTGTCGTGGATGGACCCTCACCGGCGAGGCCGGGTGTGTTGATTCTGTTTCCCGGGGAAAGAGGGTTCTGGCAGAGCGAACCCTGGGCGGAACCAAAGAGGTCACACTCTGGGGTGCCCTCGAAGAGGATGACCGGGATCGGGCTCGAACCAGGGGCTTGCAGGTGGGGTCTGTGGCGCTCCAGGATCTTTTGATCCATCTTACTGCCGGGGAGGCTCAAGATGTGGAAAATCGCTGAATCTGTTCCGTTCAAGGTGGCTCAGGATCTGTTTCGGATGCACCTGCTCTGGACTCTGATTTATTTCGGGGTGCTTCTGGCGATTCATCTGGTGCTTCCTCCGGTGATTCGCGTTGCTGGTGGAGAAACGGGGCTGGATCAGATATCCTTTTTTACAACGGTCACGACCTCGGCCTCGGTCTATCTTCTGGTCGTGGGGATTGTGACCTTCTCCTCCATGACGGGTTTTTTTGTGGCCCTGGGGGTGACCCGGCGGGATTATTTTCTTGGAGCTGCAGCCGAGGCCTTGTTTCTCTCGGGCCTACTCATGGTGGCTGGCCTGGTGGTATCGATGGTCCCCGGCATAGCCCGCTACGGGAGCATTGCCGGTATGGTGCGGGTTCTTCCGGCGCAGCTATTGCTCTGTTTTGTCTACTATTGCCTGGGGTGGCTTGTTTCTGCCGGGTTTTACCGGTCGGGGATTCTTCCCGGGCTGGCCTCGCTGGTGGTGGCTCTGGTGATCGCCGGTGTCACCGATCTGCTCTGGGCGGGAGGGTCTCAGGTGACGCTGCCGTTCCTGGCACCGCTGGCTGCTCTGGATACTTCTCCTCTGGCGATGTTCCCTCTGGCGCTCTTTGGGGCCAGGGTCGGGCTGGCCATGGTGGTTCTGGTGATTCTCCGGGCGATCACGCGCACACTTCCTGTGAAGGTGGAGTGAGGCCAAAACCGGCCACGTCTGAGCTTCTTCTGAGGGATGTCAAAAACAAAATCATTTACAGCAAAAAATCTATTATCCGTGATACTGTGGTATAGTGATACGGGAACGTACAAGGGAGCTGCCATGCGGGCCTGGTGGAACGGCCTGGAGATTCACGTGCAGATCCTCTGGAGGGGCTGGTGCAGATACACGGATTTTGTTCATGCTGCGGGGAGATGGTTGCGTATACTCCCGGAGATTCTGCTTTTCGGGGCAGGGGGATGGCTGTGGATTCAAGGTCATCCCGGAACCGGGGTGGTCCTGCGGGTAAAAAATGTGTCTTCATCGTGAACATTCCCGGAATCGCCTGTTGCGAGGAGTGTATTGATGAACTTCTGGATACGCTGCCCCACCCCCCGGGTTTGATCTGTTCCGATGAGCTCTCCCCGGAGACAGCCCTTGATGCGCTGGTTTCAATCGACTTCATCGCAGGAGTCGATGCCGCCGCGGACTTCTTCCTGGATATCTTTCCGTTCCAGGAGGAAATCATCGATGCCGTGGCGCTTCGGCTGTATCAGGAGGGGGCCGCAAAAAAGGCCTATAGTGTCCTCGAGTATGGTCTGCGGAATTGCGCGAGCACCGAGCGATTGCAGCTTGAGATGGCGTCCTTCATGGGGATGGACGGTGATCCGCATCACGGATTGCAGGTTATCGCCGATGTTCCCGAAGACACACCGCGCTACCACGTAATAAAGGGCAATCTTTTGCGTCATCTGGACCGCTGGGACGAGGCTGCTCTCTGCTGGGATGTGGCGCTCACGGTAGATCCCGCCCATGAGGTCGCCTGGTTTAATCTTGGCGACTACCTTTTCATGAACAGGAAATACGCCGAGGCAGAACAACACTTTCGCGAGGCCTGCAGAATCTTTCCCGAGGAGCGAAGGTTCAGGGTCTATCTGGGCGACGCCTTCTTCTTTCAGGACCTCAAGGCCCGGGCCTTGCAAGAGTATATCCACGCCCTGGAGTTACCGGGGAGAGACCCCGCTTTTGACAGCAACCTTCAGGGAAAGATCGATCGGTGTGAATCCGGCAGTTGAACTCGAGAATGACAGAACCACCGGACTCTGGTGCGAGTTTGCGTTTCGAGAGCCGTATACCCTAGGATTGTATGAGCAACTACCAGCAATGAGAGCGTGGTAGTAGTGTAGCGGGAAAAAGGGGGGTTACGATGCGTGCTTTGAGTCTTGTTTTGGTTATGGTGTTTGTCGGTGTATTTTTTGCCTGTGATTCTGCCGGGGAAGGCGCTCCGGAGGATGTGGCAGTGCAGTTTTTCCACCATTACATGAATGCAGAGTGGGATGAGGCAAAAGAGATTGGTACTGAGGAAACGGCGGAGCTTATCCAGTTTATTGCGCTCATGACTTCCGGGATGAGCAAGGAAGAATGGCGTCAGGAAGCGCAGATGCCGAATCCCGATCAAGTGTCTGTGGTGTCGTCTGAAGTCACAAACGACACCGCCCTGGTTACTCTTGACGTTGCGGGCGATCAGGAAGTCCTTCCGCTTGTTCGAGTTGATGGCAAATGGCTCGTGAGTCTCGAAAAAGATGACATAGACAAGGATATGTGATCCTGATGATGCGGGGGCAGTCCCTGGCCAGACTGTCCTCTCTTCTCCTGGTTCTTTTAGTTCTGCTCGTCTCATGCCCGGTACAGGAGTCCCCTCCGGGGCATCCATCATCGATACCACAGATCGATCAGGCCCTGTTGCACGAGGGTGATTTTGTTTTCAGACACGGGACAGGCCTGCTGAGTCGCATGATTGTCTCGGTACTTGATGAGCCCCAGGCAATCTCCCATGGCGGGATTCTCTTCAGGCAAGACGATGACTCCTGGGCAGTTATTCATTCAGTCTCGGGACGACTGTACCACGAGGATGGCGTGCAAGTGGAATCACTGACGGAATTTCTGGAGAAAGCAGTCCCGGGTTCTGTCATCGTGATGCGGCTTCGGTCGTCGCAGGTCATTCGCGACGCCATGGTCCGGGATGCGCAGCTCTACCTGTCAGAGCGCGTGACCTTCGACCATTCCTTTTCTCTTGAAAACGGGGAGCTTTATTGCTCCGAGCTTCTCTGGGCTACGCTTCCTGGAGAAATCAGGGAAGAGGTAACGCTTTTTCATCGGACAGGAGTCATTCTGTTTGAAACGTTTTTCAACCCCCGGTATTTCGCAGAGATTTTTCGGGGCCCTGAGGGGACGCCGGATCCTTAACCGATCAGAACCGCCAGTCCACGAAAAAGAAACTGCGCACTCCATCGTCCTGGTCCTCTCGTCCGATATAATCGAGCTGGTACCGTGCTGATACGGAATCTGTGAAGGCGACCCTGATCCCGGAGATAAGGTTGTAGGTCAAATCCGATCCGTCCGGGAGCTCCACGTCGTCGCCGAGCTCGGCGCTCCCGCCGAGTTTTACGGTAACCACCGGATTGACCGCGTAATCTCCCTCCATCCAGATAGAGTTACTGATATCTCCATCGTTGTTGAAGCCCATAAAGTACGTTGCCTGCAGACCGATCCACTGTGATAGTTGTATCCGGCCACCGAGAGAGGGTACGACGTAAGCTACGTCTTCGTCCGGTCCCATTGCCCCCGGGTGCCCGCGCCGATGCGGTACCCAGCCGTTTCGTAATGCAGCTGCAGGTCTATTTCGTGCACTATTGATCCGGTATCGCGAAAGCCGGCGCCGTATACTGCGAGCCCGTACAGATGCGGAGTAAAGAGGATAATCGGTCCGGTGTGCACCATCGAGAGAGAGCGGGTGTCCTCGAGAATGTTGTCGGTTTGGTTGCTCACCTTTACCTGCATCTGCAGGCGATCTTCGATCAGGGGGGCGATAAAGGTATTTTCCAGGCGTGTGGCGAAGGTGTCGTCGAAATAGTTCTCCACGGAAAACGCCGCAATATTCCGGAAGGCCTGGGCGTCTACTTGCAGTACACCGTTGATCACCAGGAACAGGGTGATGGCCGGTACCAGCCAGATTTTTGTTTTGCTCTGTGTTACACTCATTCTACCCCGCCTTTTTGAGGAATCCGCGCCGTGTTTCATGGTACCCCAGCCCGTTCGCTGGCGCAGGACGCTGATATAGCCACTCAGTCGAAACACACTCGCGAGTTGGCGATACCCGAAATTCTCGAGCATCGCAAATAGCAAGATCTGCACGCGATCGCGTCGGCGAAACATTTTGTGTGCCCACTCCGCCAGCTGAACCGACAAGAGAGAGACTATCATTCCCAGGCCGACCGACGCCACCAGCACCGAGACAACGAGCCTCGCTGGTAGCACGCCTAGCACCAGCCCCAACAGAAGAAACAGGTATCCCTGGATTTCGATCCACGGGCCAACAAGCTCAAACACATAATGATAGGGCATCCCGATCATGCCGGGACGGCCGAATCGTCGCCTCAAGGCCATGGCAGCGTGAAAAAAAAGTACATCAATCAGACCCCGTTGCCACCGATCTCGTTGGGACCCCAGTATCCGAACCGTCTCGGGCACCTCGGTCCAGCAATTTGCGCCGGGGGCGTAGCGAATCGCGCATTCCTGGCCCTGATCCCGAAGCTCCCGTGAGAGACGCACCACCAGTTCCATGTCTTCCGCTACCGTGTCTTTCAGCAGTCGTTCGCTTGAGGTGAGGTATCCCTTCACATCGATTACTTTGGAGGTATTGAACAGGCCAAAGGCACCAGATATTATCAAAAGCGAGTTGATACGCGCCCACCCGGTCCTGCCGGTCATGAACGCTCTGACATATTCCACCATCTGGAAGCTCGCAAGCCAGTTCCGGGGCATTCGTATCTGGTCGATGTGTCCTCGCTCCACCAGGCACCCGTTTATGGGCAGGACGTTTCCTCCAGTGGCTACCACGGGAATCTCCGAATCCAGTGTCTCCACCGCCAGGTGCAATAGCGCCTGTGGCTCAAGGAGAGAATCAGCGTCGATCGCAGCATAGTACGCGTTCCGTGACGCGTTAATACCTGCGTTGAGAGAATCAGCCTTTCCACCGTTCGATTTATCGAGCACCACCAGCCCGGGTAGCCGGGGGTTTTTGTAAACTCCCCGGACCGATTGGGTTTTCAGGTGATCGTGGAGGGGCATACTCATCCTGTCCAGTTCGAAGGTGCTCACCAAGCGCTGGAGCGTGCCATCCCGGGACCCATCGTTGACGACGATCACTTCATAGTCGGGATAGTTGAGGTTTAGCAACGCTCTCACGCTTTCCACAATTGTTGCTTCCTCGTTGTATGCTGGAGCGATGATGCTTACCGAAGGGAGTATTCCCGGTTTGAAGAGCAGTTCAGGAGGGCGGGTCTCCCATAATCGGGTGGATTCCAGGATGGACCATACTGCTGCCAGCAGCAGCAAGAGATACACCGAGTTGATGGCGACGGCATAGAAGATAAAGAGCTCTTCGAACCTGATCAGATACGCCGGGAAGAGATCCCTCCAGTCCGTAACGCGCCCTCCGAATATCCTCAGGGCTGTGAAAATCAGGGGAGGCAACAGGACAGTCATCCCGACCACCGTCGCAAGAATCCGTACACTGGGATTCTCGCCGAGCCTCTCCCCCCGTTGAGACGCAATTTCCTGTTTTTCGATTCCTAACTCTCGTATCACGGAAGGCTTTCCGTACAGACCAAACTCCTTCCGCAGCCACGGGTCTTCTCGTACCGTGGCTCCGATCAGCTGGCAGATCTCGCGTTCCTGTTCCTGATCAGTATTGCGGTTGAGGAAGGCCAGCACTCCCGTTGCTTTATGGGTCTGGAGTATCATGCTCAGCACGTGCTCGGCATCGGGCCACCGCTCGCGACGGGCAGTGTTGAGCAGGTACTCGGAACGGGATGACAAAACCTCGGCGAGGCCTTCCTGGATTCCCCGGTTTTGGGTGGTCCGGAAGTGCGTTACAAGGAACGGCATCAGTCGTGGCACAGAACCGATCATCGTCATCAGGGCTGCCACCGCGCTTTTGCGGATCTTTGCATCTGCCAGGTACGGAAGGACTGCCTCGACGCTTTCCTCTGACGGGAACCGCCCCAGGGCCTCTACCGCCAGGTTAACGAAAAATGTATCCTTGTTTTTAAAGTACAGCGTTGGATCCACCGTGTCCGAAAAATAATTCAACAACACTCGAAACGCTTCTCGAGCCACATCCTGTGTGGCTTGGTCTACCAGGGTCTCCAGATACGTACGCATCGTGTCGGAGGGAACCTGCTCCGCCACCCCTACGAACACCATCTGAAGCTCAGGATCCTTTCGGTCCCGCAACACCGGAAGTATTTGCACCAGATCGGATCCCAAGTCCATTAGCAGACCTGTGACCTGTTTCTGGTACTCAGGGGATGCGCCAGATAAACTGTCCAGAATTGTTGGTATCGAGTGCAGATATCGACGACGGACGATGGCGAAAACGATCCGGATCTTGACCCGAGAGAATCGTTCGGTCCTCAAGGCGTGGTCCAGAGCACGAGCCCCCGGCGTGGAGGGTATATACGCCAGGAACAGTGCCGCTCGGCTTCGGCGGAATGGGGATCGCCGGTTCAGTTCACGGATCAGGTGCATATCGGAACGCGCCTGCAACAGGGCTGATTCCAGCTTCCGTCGGGCATCGTCGGAGAACTGGACATGGCTGGATATCTCCACGTAGGCACGCAGAAAGGGTATTTGCCGGCGTTCGATAAATCGGGCGATTTCTTGAACGGTCATGTCATTTACCGAAGGCCCGGCGAGAAACTCCCTGCACCGTGCAACAGCGCGCTCGCGGCGACGCCGCACCATGCCGGCCCCTGCCATAATGATCACGGCGCACGATGCCAGGACGAAGAAGAAAGTTGCCAGGACCAGCTCGACCACCATTATTTCGGTACCTATCAGACGCACCCCGACTCCTCTTCCCGAAATCGTCCGACAGCGAGATTTTTTACCAGTTCGGCTATGTGCACTGCCGAAAGGGGTTTCTGGTGGTAGTGAAGAATCCGCAGAGACGATGCTTCCCGAATCAATTCGTCGTTCCACCGGTGAGAGAGAAGTACGAAGGGGATCGCCCCAAGTTCCTCTGACTGTCTCAGGCGGGCTCGAAGTTCAAATCCGCCCAGCTTCGGCACGGTAAGTTCCGATATTATAACATCCGGCGAAATCTGGGAGACAACCTGTAACGCCTCCAACCCATCTTGGGCGGTAATCACCGAAAACCCCTTGTTCTCGATTTCCCGAATGAGCACGGTGAGCATGTCCGACTCCGGGTCTACCAGCAACACCGTCTTGGACGAGTATTCCGAGTCCTCGTCAGAATGCGAGATAGCGCATATGGTATTCCCCCCCCGCCTCCGGGCAGTTTTCAGGCGATCCAGGGCAATGTCCTGGATCTTCATCGCTGATTCAGCCTCATCGGCGGCCACCAGACCGATAGAGACGGTGAGGTTTTCGATCAGTTCTGTAGAGTCTCCCACCGCCCGGCGGAGTTGTTCTGCCACGTCGAGGGCCTTCGCCGTGTTTCCTGTCAGAGTCATGACGAAGATCGGCCCGGCAAAGCGGTAGAGATGTGACGATTCAATTCGGGAGAGGATTTGTGCTATTCGGTAGAGCGTCTCGTCTCCTTCCTTGCGGGTGTAGAAGGTGTTGATATATTCGATTCGGTCGACATGGATAAACAGAATCCACCCGTTGCTGGTGTTGTGTTCAACCAGATTCTGGATTGCTTTTTCCAGTGCAGAGCCTGCGGGCAGGCCCGTTGTGGGACACTGTATATCATTCATAAAACAGTGTTGATTGTACCATGAGGAGCGTTTTTTTGTATAATGAGAAGATGGATCCAAGAGCTCTGGGGCAGACAGTTCTGACGGGGGTGGTGATTGTGGTATTTGGAACGGTGGCCATACCAGCGCCGGTAGCGCAACCGCGTACAATCACATTTGCCGGATACGAGTGGACCGTTCGGGCAAGCGCTAAGCCCACCGCTCCGGGTGGCAATACCTTCTCATCAGCTCCCGAGGACATCTGGGTAGACCAGAGCGGCCACCTGAATATGACCCTCGGGAACCATGCCACGGAAGTCCGGTCACGCCGGCCCCTTGGTTACGGCGTTTATGAGGCACGGTTTTTTGGACGGATAGATCATCTTGATCCACAGGCGGTATTTGGTTTCTTCACCTTCGAACTTCCGAGCAATCACCAGTACCATCGAGAGATCGACATCGAGTTTTCCCGATGGGGTAACATCGAGATGACCAACATGCAATTTTCCGTGCAGCCGTCGGCGCAGGAAGAGAACCGGCATCGGTTTAACTTGATCCAGGAGGGGCTTGCCACAACGCATCGTTTTGTGTGGCAGCCAGGAAGGGTGGATTTCCTGAGCTGGCACGGCCATTCTGATTATCCGCCGGAGGAGCATCTGGTGGCCGGGCGCTTTACCGTACACAGCTCTGTTGTGCCGGATGCCCGGCGGGAGCGAGTGTATTTCAACTTCTGGCGCTACCAGGGTAAACCTCTGCAATCGTCGGAACGCGAGCTCCTGGTGGTGACCGATTTCGTTTTTCAGTCCCTGGAAGATCTTGAAGGGAGTCTTCTCCAGAGGTAACCTGTTTTTCCCTTGCCCCCGAGTTGCCGCTCTCAGTGAAGTAAATTATAGCTCAAACTTCACTATGCTTTTGGTGCCGTTATCATACTCAACCGTATAAGAATCTGATAACATGTCAATTATCATGTAGCCGAAGCCGGTTGATTGGGGAGAATCAAAGTTATCATGGTGACCAACCCCGTCATCCCGAACGGTAAGATAGACAGCATTTTCCAACGCTTCTCCAAGACCGGATTACTCATCATCGATGACTTCGGGCTCACTCCCCTGAACTCAGATGACCGCCTGTCGCTGCTTGAACTCCTGGACGACCGCTACAACACAGCCGGGACGATCATCACCGGCCAAGTTCCCATCGGTGCGTGGCATGAGATCATCGGAGAACCGACGATCGCCGATGCGATAATGGACCGTCTTGCCCACACGCCCTGGATATTCGAACTGAAAGGAGGGAGTAGACGGCGACAAACACCCTCAGATTGACGACAAACCTGCCGGCGCCCTATGCTGGCTGAAGCGAGGTTGCACACACTCCCCGGGTGGCAGGATTCAGCGGAATATCCATTTTCATCGCGTGATGCTTGAGCAGAAGCTCTACAAGACGATGACCATGAAGGAGCTGATCCGGACGATGGAAAAGCTACGCACCCAGGTGATCGACGGCCGCCGGATCCTGTTTCCAGTCACCAAACGACAACGGGAAATCTACCAGGCCTTCGGCGTCTCCCCGCCGGTGTAGGTATAATTTTGGCGGGAAATTAGGATGAGAATGGAAGAATCCCGCTATGTGTGTTTCGCCTGTGGGCGAACTTTTTCAGGAATACAGACCTGCGAGAGTTTTTGCCATACCTGGAGCCTTCATGATCTTTTATACGCCGCAGTTCCAAAGGCACAGATAGACGAATCGGATATCAAGTACACCGTTCGACCCTACTGTCCCTATTGCGCGAGCTTTGAGGTGGGCCCTGACGGTCTCAAAGGGGAGTGATTGCGGGGGCCCTTTCAGGGGATTTCTCGGCAGTGACTGGTCTCATGTGCTACACTTGCCTCCAAGGAGTCCTTCATGACCGCAGAAAAACTAATGCAACGTATTGTAGCATTCCGCGACAGGCGCGACTGGCAGCAATTTCACACCAAAGAAAATCTTGCTAAATCGGTATCGATAGAGGCCGGTGAGCTGCTGGAGTTATTTCAGTGGGGCGAAAAGCCGCCGGATGACAAGCTCGCTGATGAGATCGCCGATGTTCTAATCTACTGTTTTCTGCTGGCAAAGGAGATTGGGCGGGATCCGCTGGCGCTGATGGAGCAAAAGCTTGCACGAAATGAGGAGCGATTCCCCGTGGATCGGGTCAGGGGGAACAACGGTAAGGCCACGCGGGTGGATCCAGGAGTGTCTGAGAAGGCAGAGATATGACGACGAACAGGGTTGTGAGTTACAATTTTGCCCCTGAAACCCTGGAGACGCTTAAGAATGAGCAACAGTATCGCAACTGGCCGATCATCTATATTCTGGAAAACCGCAAGCAGGCTTATATTGGCGAGACAACCAGTGCTCTGCAGCGCATCCGCAATCATTTGGCCAACCGCGAACGGCGAATCTTCAGCAGGATCTTCCTGATCAAGGATGAAAAGTTTAACAAGTCTGCTACCCTGGATCTTGAGGCCTCGCTTATCGAGTATATTTCCGGCGATGGCACCTACACCTTGCAGAACAGCAATCGGGGATTACGCAATCACAACTACTATAACCGCCAGTACTACGAGGATCTGTTTCGGGAGATCTGGGATGAACTCAAGAGCCATAATATTGTCCGTCACAGCATAGATGATATTCAGAACAGTGATCTGTTTAAGTACTCTCCCTACAAGGCTCTGACCGATGATCAGGCTGAAATCGTTGCCGAGCTGGAGGGAATCATTACCTCCAACCCGGAATCACTCAGCATCATCAAGGGTGAGCCGGGTTCGGGCAAGACTATTCTGGCGATCTATCTGGTAAAGTATCTGCTGTCGGGAGATGCTACGGCGGGACTCAAGATTGGTATAGTGCTGCCACAGACCTCGCTGCGCGAAACGGTGCGACAAATCTTTGGAAGCATCTCGGGGCTCAAAAAGAACATGGTGCTGGGCCCCAACGGGGTGGTAAAGGACGAGCAGAAGTTTGACCTCTTGATTGTGGATGAGGCCCACCGCCTGACCCGTCGACAGAATCTGGCAAGCTACGCGGCCTTTGACTCTGCTGCCCGAAAGCTCGGCCTCGACCCGGGGCAAACCGATCAATTAGACTGGATTCTGCAGAAAACCCGCCACGCGGTGTTGCTCTATGATAGTAAGCAGAGCGTAAAACCCTCTGATGTTGCAGCTAACCGTTTTAGCTCGCTGGCTCCGAAATCGCGACAGTTTGTGCTGCAGTCGCAGATGAGGGTTCTGGCCGGCAACCGTTATACCGGTTACATCGATGCCATTCTGCGCCAGCGCAATCCGCAGACCGAGAGTTTTCCGGGCTACGACCTGCGCCTGTACACCCGTTTGCTGCCCATGATCAGAGATATTCAGGGTCTGAATGAGCAGCATGGCCTCTGCCGGTTGGCAGCAGGCTTCGCCTGGGACTGGATCAGTCGAGACAATCCCGATGTTTGCGATATAGAAATAGAGGGTTGCCGGCTCAGATGGAATTCCACCACGAAGAACTGGATCAACAGCCCCAATGCTCATAGAGAGGTAGGCTGCATCCACACTGTTCAAGGTTATGACCTGAATTATGCCGGGGTCATCATCGGCCCGGAGATTACCATGGAGAATGGTCTGTTGCGCTACCATCCCGAGCGTTACAAGGACCGGCATGGCAAGCATAAATCCCTTTCCCCCTCCCGGATGGTAGACTACATTCTGAATATTTACAAAACCCTCATGACGAGAGGTATTCGGGGGACCTTCGTCTATGCTTGCGACTCCCGGCTCAGCCGCTACCTGTCGGGGTACATACCGGTGTATCAGCAGGGGCAGCACGAAGAGGCCGCAGAGGTCGCCCCGGACTACAGCGTGGAATAGAAGGGAAGATTACAAAGTGAACTGAGTATGATGGTCCTCTGGATCCGGACACCCCCGGCTGTCACGGTTTGTACCCCCCGCTTCGCGGGTCTGGCATTGTTGGTTAACCCTGTGTTGTGGAGAAGAAAGGAACCCCGTGGACGGAACGAACAGCGCCAGTGCACTCACGCCAGACCCCGAACAATTGTGCTCGATTCGCTCACCAGCGACTGTATTGACCTCGTCGGGGGAAAGGCCGTTAATCTTGGCGAGATGCTTCGCGCGGGCCTGCCGGTGCCGTCCGGTTTCGCTATCTCAACCGATGCCTACCGTGCGGTTGTGGCGGAGCAGAACCTTGATCGGTCTATCCAGGAGATTCTCTCCCACCCCCCGCTCTTGCATCGCGGATTTCCCCGGGATTGCAAGAGCCATTGTAAGACCTCGGATGGGTCGCCTGCCCTTGGTGGAAGAACCACCAACCAGCAAGGGAGGCACCATCAAGGATGCTCACAATGGCTCAACAACAACGTATTCGATCGGCGTTCTTTCGTAAAGGGATGTCGGTCACTGAGATTGCAGAGGAGCACGATCCGGCGATACCCGCTGACGCATTCTCTGGGCGAGGCTGAGGCTGATTTTGGTGAGGCAGACTACTACCACTGGATATGCTCCCCCAACCAATCGAGGTGATTGGTTTTCACGCGCAGCAAGCTGCGGAAAAGAGTCTGAAAGCGATTCTGGTACGCGCCGGTATCACTCCGCCACACACGCACAACAAGCTCAAATCGATCTTGATCGGATCGACGCATGTGCACGACTCACGCCGAACGAGTTAAACTGACAGGTTTTCCCAATGATAGGATGCCCTCCCTGGGAGGGCAAGCCGGGAGCAGTGGGGACTGCCTCGCTGAGAGGAAACTCTCCGCGAGATAGTCTTCATCAGGGTCTCGGTTCCTGTTCTCAGGGTGAGGAGCCCAGGGCAGGGTTAGCTCCAGGGGAAAGGCAGGGCCCTGGAGATCATGTGGAGGGATAACAGGGTGAGCAGGATTTTTATTACCCCCAAGACGGTATCGTTGCTGACTTGAAGGCGTGCCCGTGTGCCGGCAAACGATCCCAGAATCGACCCTATTACCATGGCGGTTGTTATTCCCAGCGCTGAGGTCAGTCCCGTTGCAATTGCTGAATAGACTGGTATTTTCGCAAAGTGACTGATTGTCAGAAACATCGAGCTGGTGGCGATGATCTCGTCTTTTGTTTTCAGTTTTTTTGTCAAGAGAGATAGGGATAAGGGCCCCGCTGATCCAACGACGAGTCCCAGACCGGTTTGTATAAAGCCAATCACATAGTAGTTCTCGTACTTGCCCGCCAGAGAAGAGAATCTCCTGCTCCAGAGGGTGAGAAGGATGTAGCTGCCAATTGCCACAGGCAGATACCTGATTGGAATATTCGACAGAAAGTAACCAAACACCAGTGCTCCCGCTAAAGATCCCGCCAGAAATCGGGGAAGCAGGGTCCATCGCACGTGGGTGAAAGAGAAGAGTAGCCGGGAAGAATTGCTCGCGAGTTGTGTAATTCCATGAACGGGGATAATGAGGCCGGGGCTCAAGAAAACGGGGAGTATGGCGATGAGTAGCATGCCTCCGCCAAAGCCGATAACTGCGGCAACGAAGGAGGTCAGAAATGAGATGAGTCCTAATGTGTATTCGACGTTCACACGTTTTCCTTCGCCCTATGGGGTGCTGTGTGTATACTCCGGTGATTTCGGACAGTGTTTCCGGGGGAAAACGGAGATCTGTCCGAGAGGAGAAAATCCTCCGGGCGGGGAACGCGATAGCCACGACAACTGGAGCGAGACGTTGCTTTTCCTGTTTGAGGACCGTATTCCTTTCCTCATCCCGAACAACATCCATACAGTTTTGTTATACCATTTCTGTATATACATTGTGAATCAGAGTCATTCAAGAACCGCAAAATTTCGGTTCAGATCACGGCTGTCCGGTTGAGCTGATGATCCTGCGTCGCTTGGACTCGCTTTTGCGCAATTTTCCGTTCTACAATCTCAGACTAAATCTCAGACCAAGTGAGATGGTCAGGTATTCCCGAGAATCTGATGCTGACCATCACGCAACAGCCGCTTGTTCCGACAAATGCATTGCTTGCCAAACAAATACCGTATACTGTCTATTTGTTAGGCAAGGATATAAGCAATGGCAATGGTATTCGCTATCCTCGAAGAGGAGAAGCGTAGACTTCTCAGCCTCAAGGCGCGATACGAGCGGCAACTGTCTGAGCTACCGAAGGGATCTCTTTCCAGAAAGAAGCGATGGAATCGGGAGTATCTCTATCTTGCATATCGGGAGTCCGACAAAGTGAAGTTCGAATATGTCGGTCCGGTCGACTCCGATGCTGCCCAAGAAGTAAAAGCGAAGGTGCGGCAGAGAAAGGTCCTGGAAGAGAAACTCAGTCAGGTGGAAGACAACCTTGCCGACGTGGAACGAGGACTACGTGGCAAACGATAACGAACCCTTCCTGACGATCATCGATGTCTGCCGCCGTTCGATTATATAGGCTGTTTGCATAGCAGCATCTCTGCTCAATGGCCGGACCGAAACGCGGGGGAATCTTAGATGGAGCCTAATGACCAAAGATGTGTTAGATTTGTTGTGTGGAATACGCGATCGACCTAAAGCCGAAAGCGGTTAAGGACCTTCGGAGGATCGAAAAAGCTCAAGCGATCAGGGTCGCGGATTCGTTGGAGCGACTTCAACACGATCTACAGGGAGACGTGAAGAAGCTGACGAACCACACGCCGGAGTACCGGTTGCGAGTTGGTGATTATCGTGTATTGTTCGAAATCGATGGTACAGATCGTGTGATCGTCTATCGCATCATGCATCGCCGAGAGGCATATCGGTAAGGAGGAGTCATGGAGCTGCATCCGAAGATACTTGAGAAAGACGGAAAAAAGGAATTCGTGATTCTGCCATACGAAGAGTTTGAACGTATAGAAACCGAGCTCAACGATTACGAGGATCTCCGCGATCTGCGGGAGGCGAAGCAGGCTGAACAGGATGCGGAGACTCGGTCTCTCGCGGATGTACGAAGCGAAATGGGTATCTGACGAAACACTATCGATTTCGGCTGGTGTGCTCTCGAATGCATAGCCGAGCGAAGCCACTGACAAGGTGGAGACGCACGGTGGTTGTTTCGATCCAATACTCTCGGACCAAGTGGGATGGTCAGGTAATCCCCCAAGGGCCAGGCGCCTTCCAGGTCACGGCGAAGGGATCGGGTGAACGAATACTCTGAAGAACAGGCTCGGTAAAGGTCTGCACCTGCGCCACGATCGATTCGAAACCTGGTGGTATGGTGGTGTCCCGCGTTTCGAAGGTTTGTACCATTGCTTTTTGTAGGAGTGCGCCGGAGTAGTCGAAGCCTCGGCTCAGCAGCCATATATCGTGGAAATCCTTCATCCGGCTGTTCACCAGTCCGAGTTTGACCATCGTTTCGACTTTTTCGGCGATCGCGCTCTCACGGCTGTAGCCGAGCATCGTGAAAGGATCCGCATCAAGAACACTCGGCAGTTCCACCTCTGTGGGTTCCGGGAATACGACGTCACCAAACCCGATATCGATCTGCATGGTGATCCGAGCTGCTCCTAGATACCCCAGGAATCGAGCCCGGATACCTTCGTATTCTGCCTCTTCAGTGATACGCTGCACCTGGATCGATTTCGAATCAAAAACCAGTCCGTCGTTCGAAGCGACACCGATTACGTCGGTGATTTGGGCTTGTATGGCGGAAATATCATTCAAGGTTTTTCCCGACAAATCGATATCCATCGTTGGACGACCTATCGCAGATCCCCAGGTGCGCAACAGAAGCGCGCCTTTCAAGATGAACCTCCGGGCGTGTTCCGACTGCGATAATCGAAACAGAAAACGCTCCATTGCGTAGTATTGAAGTAGCTCGGCAAACGGTCTTTCGTCCGTGCGGGCCCTGTTGAGCAGTCGTTGTCGGACTGAAGCGGCGATGTTTTTCTTGGTGTTCACACCAGCGCCTCCAGGTAGGGTTTCATTACAGCTGAAACGCGGCAGATCTCCGCAAAGTGGAGAAGGCTGTCGATATCTTGCCTGCTGCCACGCACATATAGGTTGAGGGCCTCGAGCACGACATCCATACCGATCTTGTTTCGGTATTTGAAGCAGTCCGCAAGGGTTTTCTCTGGTCCGTAGATGCGGACCTCTGTTTCATCAAGGAAGTGTCGTTCTACCCCACTGTCGTAGGCCTCTCCAGAAACCTCGATCCACGAGATGGGTGGGTAGTCGATCCTTGGAGGTCTTGAGTCCCGGGGAATAGCGATCCACACCGAATGAGGTACTTGGGTTGTGAGGTCGTGGAAAGACAGGGCGGATACCAGGCAGATGACAGCCTTAGGGGCACGGACAGACACCGTTACAAAATCCGGATAGCTGATTTCCGGAAGGTGGGCAAGACGGTATACCCCGCGAGTTATTCGCTCCAGCTTGCCCTCGTCGACGAGTCGGTATAGCGTTCGTCGAGCTATGCCTTCCTTGAGTGCTTCTGCCATGCGGAGTTGTCCGCCGTGTTTCTCCATGGTTTCGAGAGCGCTTTTGTCGGTTTGTTCACGAGACATTATGTCCTCACATACATATTATTGAGTACAACTTGTCTCATTGTCAAGTAACGACAGACCACGACGTGTGTCAATGAGACAAGATGACCTCAAATGAGAGCAAATGAGGACAATTTGTCTCGACCTGTCTTACATTTCGGTTAGGTTTACTATCGTCTTGAATTGCATACATTACTATGCAATAACAGCAATGAACGAACCACGAACGCAACAATCCCTGCCGGATATGTTTCCGGGAGGGCAGGTCGTGAACAGGCCGTGGCTCTTCAGCAAGGGATTTGATCGACCCACCGTTGACTACTATCTCAGGACCAAGCGTCTAGTTTCTGTTGGACGCGGGTACTACCGGCGGCCTGGATCACCGTTCTTGTAGAGTTCATACTTCCAGCGCATAATGTCCTCCGGGCGGACGATGGAGAGTTTCTTCCTGCCAAAGTAGGGGATAAGTCGGTTATTCAGGTTACGACGGGACTCTGCGATGTACCGGTACGTTCCCCTTGCGGAGGTAGTCCATCGCCCAGGCGCGAGCTGCACCCTCGGAGTTCTCACCGGTACCAATGGCCGAGGTGTAGTTTCCCGTTTGATCCCGGAACTGTACGTAGAATATGTAGCGGTATTTTCTGCCCTGGCGTTTCTTTTCCGCTTCTTGCTTGTTGGTGGGGCGCTTCTGAAGGCTGAATGGTGCTTTGCCGCGCGGCATGTGATCCTTCCTGTAATCTCAGACCACCCGCTATGGGGTTTCGCCAGAAAGTATACCGCGAAAGCTAAGTTCTTACATTAAAATGTATCAGAAACTACCGGCGATCGGACTTGAACCGATACACCCTTGCGGGCGGCAGATTTTGAGTCTGCTGCGTCTACCAATTCCGCCACGCCGGCCTGTTATTCAGGGGAGGATACTACACCAGAATCGCTTTCTGCGCAATGGGGCGGGCCGTGCTCTGCCGCCTCCAGCCTCACCCGCGCGCAAGAAACCGGGGTGCCCGGGATCGGAATCCCCACGCTCAGCATCCCTTTTCAGAGGGCCTTGTGGGAGAGTACCCGCTCCATCACATATTGGACCAGTTCTATATCCAGATCCTGGGCCCAGCTGTTGATACCGTCCCTCAGGACTTCCCAGTCGGAAAAATCGAGGGGGTCTGCGGCATCGTCGTACTGCAACCAGAAGAGATCCACCAGATCGGCCAGCTTCTGCTGGGCTTCATCCCGGTCTTTGGCGTGTTCCAGGACATGGGCCAGCAAATCCTGGGAAAGTTCTCGGGGAGCGGCCCCCAAAAAGCGGGAGAAGAGCGCCTCCAGTTGGCTTTGTTCGTCTCCGGCCGAGGCAAAGGCTCCGGCAGGAATTTTTCGGCATTGTGTAAGAAACTTCTGTGAATGAAACATAATCTCTCTACTATAGCGCGTTGACCAAACCAGGGGAATTGCCTATGTTCGATACGATGGTCCCGGTGCATACTTCTCGGTTTTTCTGGCAACCTCGCCTCGGGGGCGTTGTTGTGTTCGTCACTTTTCTTGTCCTTTCTGTTTCCGGTTGCACCACAGGGCCCGAGGTTGAGCGTGATCCGGGCCCCCCCAGGACGGGAATCTATCACCTGGATGTGGCACTTGAACGTGTCCAGGAAGAGCCTCTCGCCAGGGTCATTCCTGTTTATGCCCGGGTGGCGGTCAATCTGGCTTCGCTTGAGGCCGATGAGGACCAGCTGGACCGCTCCGTAACGATTGCCCGGCGATTGGATGCCCGAATATCCAGGGCAAACGATTTGCGGGGAAGCGAGTTGCTGGAATGGGCCTGGATGTGGATCTCCCTTGCCAGTCTTGACGAGGCCTACGGCGAACGGGCGGCAGCGGTGAGTTCTGATGTGGTTGCCCGTGCCCGCAGCTTTCCTTCCGAGGAGGCGGGAAAGTTGCTCTTTCGTCTGCTGAAAGCGCAGCTGGCCAATCCCAATATCGATGAAGAATCAATTCGCAGAACTCTCGATTCCCTGTACCTTCTGGACAACGATATGGTGCGTGCCCGCTTTTTGGTGGAGGCCGCCGAGTTGATCCGGGATCAGGGGGATCGGTTGGCGCTGAATCCCGTGGTCCAGCAGGCGATTGCCATCGTGCCGGTTATCGAGGACCCCACGACGGCGCTGATCCTGAAAGTCCGTCTGGCTGATTTGAGTCTGACCCTGGGGAACAGTCGGGATGCGAGGAGTCTCCAGGATCAGGCGTTGCGGCGGGCCGAGCAGGGGCTGCTGGTGCGGTCCGATGATTTTGAACAGATCCGGCAGGTGTTGCGCTATTTTCTTTCCCAGGGTGACCGGCCGGGGGCAGAGGCAATTATCGGGAACATTGCCCCTGTTTCGTCCCGGGCTGTCGCTTATGCAATCCTGGGTACCGTGGCCCTTCAGGAGGATCGGCGGCTTCCCTTCCGGAACTACTACGACGAGGCCTGTGCTACAGCTCTTGCCATCGCCGACGCCGAAGTCCGGGCCCGAGCGGTGGCTGCTGTGATCAGGCTTCGCACCGAGGGGGAGCCTGAATGGAGTCCGGGGGCTACGATCGCGGAGCTGCTGGGCCAGACTTCGGTATCCCGTTTCGATCAGAACGTGCGGATCGACGTTCTTTCGTCGCTCACAGCAGCCCTGATTATGGCGAACCGTTCCCAGGAGGTGGCCCGTTTGCGGGGTCTTATTCTCTCGGCCGACGAGTTGGCCCATATAAATCTGGCGGCTACAGAGCGGCTATTGGCGGGAAATTATCGCGAGGGGGCCCGGGAGCTTCTGGGGAAGATTGAGCGGGTTCCGTTCCCCCTTCCGGGGGAGGAGCAATCCCCGGCCTACCGGATCGCCCGGCTGTATCTCGCTTTGGACGAGTACGATCGGTCGATTCCGGTTCTGGCCGATGCGGAGCGGGGTGAGCAGTCGCTCGCGCTCGCGATGATTCCTGCTTCCCACCGCCTGAACCCCGCCACGGTGACCGATCTGGAGCGGCTGGCCAGAAACAATCGCTGAAGTTCCGTCAGCCCTGGTTGATTCCGGGTACCCTACGGACCAATGCGGGTTCCGAAGAAGGCCTCTCCTGCCAGGATAGCACGGGTATTGTCCAGGTTTTTTCCGTCGGCGGCGATTACACGTAACCCCAGTTCGGCGGCACGGCGGGTTGCCACGGGGTCGAAGGGGAGATTTTTGCCCGGGGTCCAGTGGTCTCCCACAATGCGCCGGAACTCTTCCCAGGAAACCTCTTCCAGGGGAGTCGCCGAGGGGTCCTCCTTGGGGTCTGCCGTATAGACCTGGGCGATATTGCTCAGGTTCACTACTGTATCGGCCCCGAAACGCTCGGCCAGCTTGACAGCATCAAAGTCGGTGCTGAATCCGGGCTTCCAGCCGGCGGCAACCAGAATTCTTCCCGTAAAGGAGATGTCCCCGGTGGGATCGTAGACCACGGGATCGCAACACAGCGGCGCCAGGGCCTGACGGACGAGCTCGGCGTTCAATCGGGTTGCCATGATCCCGATCCAGTCCTGGGCGTCCGGGTCGGGGGATGAGGTAAGAGACCGGTAGGCCTCCTGGTAACGCCGGGCGGGCCCGCCCCCGCCAATTACCAGGACAACGCGCTGGGTGGGATCCTGGAGGTGTTCCTCCAGGATCGTCCGAAACGAGGCAAGAAAGCTGGTGTCAATCTGGTCCGGAACCAGGATTGACCCTCCGAGAGATATGACGAACATGGGGGTACTCTATCAGACCCGGGAAGGTTGCAAAAGATGAGGCGTGCCGTAGAATTTTCCCCTCACTGGGGATATGATCAGATGAAGGGGTCTCCGGTTGACAAAGCAGTATATGTGGCTACACTACAAAAATATAACAGTGGCAGGATCAGGAATGCAGGGTATGGTGTTTGATTTACAGAAAATAGCAAAAACGGGCCTGGCAGTTCTTCTGCTTGTGGTCGGTGGTGTTGCCGCTGCGCAGGATCTCCTGCCAGCCACGGCATTCTTTGACCAGGTGGCGCAGGAATACGGATCTATCGAGGAGTATTCTGCCAACATCTCCATCAAAAACGGAGGCAGTGTCTCCCGGGGTGTCCTGTTGTTCAAAAACCCCGAGAGAATCAGGATCGACTTCTCCCAACCCGAGGATCAGGTGATTGTCTCCGATGGCGAGCGCTTGCAGATTTATCTGCCCCGGTACAACGTCGTTTTGAGTCAGCGTCTACAGTCCGGAGGGGATGCCGCCCTGACCGCGGCAGCCAGCGGGCGGGGGTTGCAGCTTCTGCGGCGGGGGTATGGAATTGCTTATCTGGACAGCCCCAACGCTGTTCCCCTGGAAGAGGGCTCCGATGAGCTGGTTACCAAGTTGCGCCTGAACTGGAGAAGCACCTCCGAGGGATTCCGCCAGTTGATTCTCTCCATAGGTGCGAACAACCTCATTCGCCGCATTGAGGGTGTTACTGCCGATTATCAGGAAATCCAGCTTGATTTCACCAACATTGATCGAAATCCCGGAATTCCGGCGAGCCGTTTCGATTATCGCGGTCCCTCGTCGGCCAACACCTTTCACGACTTTCTCTTTGAAGGCGAGGGGTAATCTTGGAGTCTATCAGCGAGAAGCTACGGTCTGCCCGGGAGGTCCGAGGCCTTTCTCTGGAGCAGGTCGAGCGCGATACCCATATCTCGAAGCGATACATCCAGGCGCTGGAGGTAGAGGATTTTGATCAGTTGCCCGGAGAGGCCTATCTTCTGGGCTTCCTGCGTTCCTATGCGGCGTATTTGGGCCTTGATCCCGACGATGTGGTGGGGCTCTACCGCAATATGCAAATTCAGGAACAGCCCCTTCCCATGGATGAACTTCTGGATAGGAAGCCTCTCAAGGTTCCGGTAAAATCCCTGGCCGGGCTTCTGCTGGTGGTGCTCCTCGGAGGAGGGATCTATCTGTTTCTTCAGACGGACCTGAAACTTCCTTCCTTCTCGAGACCCGTTGTCCAGGAGTCTGCCTCGGCTCCGCCGATCCTCCTGAGCAACCAGTTTATCGAGCGTCGTTTTGCCCAGGGTGATCGTGTGGCCGTTCCCGTGGGTGATACCCGGGCCTTGTTGCAGTTTATCTCCATCGGCGATCGGGTGGCTCTGGGGAGCGAGGCGGGGATCGTGGAGATTTCCCGGGGTTCCAGCCGGTCTCTGGATATTACTGGCGAGGGAACTCCCGATGTGCGTGTGGCGATCCGGGAGATCTACCTTGATGAAGACCCTCCCCTGGTGGTCGCCCGGATCGATCGCGTTGTGGGGCAGCTCCAGGAGGAATCATCGCGGGCGGCGCTCCTCTCGGAAGAAGACCGCCTGGAGATCGAGATTGGCCAGACCCGCGAGCCCTCCCGGGAGCGATCGCCCCAGGTTGTGGCTTCGCTGGGTCAGGAGATCGAGTTTCCCCTTTCCCTGGAGGTTCTGGAAAGCACTTTGGTGCGATACCAGGTTGACCAGGGTTCTCGCCAGGAGGCGGTCTACGCCCGGGGTGAGAGCCTTTCTCTTTCTGCATCCCATCTGGTGCGGCTCTGGGTGAGCAACGCCGGAAACGTGGATCTGAATGTTGCCGGCACCTCCCTGAGTTTGGGGAGACAGGGTGAGGTTGTCGCTCTGGTCTTCCGGCGCATCGCCGACGGGGACGAGTTCCTGGTCGAGCAACTTCCCTTGTACTGACGGTGTTCGCGCGGGCCGATCGGGCCTGCCCGAAACGACAGGTAACTCAAGAAACAGGTAACTCAAAACATGCCAGACAAGACTGCCAAACCGGGATCGGGTGATTCCGGAGAACAAGCCGGGGGATCCCCCGGAGCAGGAACCTTTTATATCGAGAACCTGGGCTGTGCCAAGAACCAGGTGGATGCCGAGATCATGGGGGCTCGCCTGGAAGAGACCGGCCGGGTCTGGACGGATGATCCCTCCCTGGCCGAGGTGATTATCGTTAATACCTGTGGATTTATCGAGCCGGCTCAGCAGGAATCGATCGATACCACCCTGGCCATGATGGCCGGGTATCCCCGGGCCTCGGTGGTTCTTGCAGGGTGTCTGACCCAGCGGTTTCCCGATGCCCTGGCCGAGGGATTGCCCGAAGCGGCAGGTATCTTTGGCAACCGTGAGCCCGATAAAATTGCCGAGTTCCTGGACCGTCTTGATGGTCATCCTGCAGGAAACCCTCTGGTCTGGTTGCCCCCCGGCGGGGCAGACCTTGCCGAACCCCGACGGCGCCGGCTTCTGTCGCATCCCGGATCGGTCTTTCTCAAGGTTGCCGAGGGGTGCGATCACCGGTGCACCTTCTGTGCGATTCCCGATATTCGCGGTCCCCAGCGCTCGCGGAGCGCCGGGTCCATTCTGGATGAGTTTCGTCAGCTCCGCCAGCAAGGGCTCTACGAGTTCAACCTGGTTGCGCAGGATCTTGCGGCCTGGAGACATCAGGCCGAGCCTGGAGGGATCGTCGCACTCTTGCGGAGCCTGCTCGGAGAGCCGGGTTCGTTCTGGCTGCGTCCCTTGTACCTCTATCCCGACATGTTTCCTCTGGAGGTGGTGGAACTCACCTGCAAAGATTCGCGGCTCCTTCCCTATTTTGACCTCTCTTTTCAGCACGGGTCTCCTGAAATTCTGCGTGCCATGGGGCGCCCCGGAAATCCCGAGCGGTACCTTTCGCTGATCGAGGATATTCGTGCGATCAACCCCGACGCAGCGCTCCGGTCCAGCTTCATTGTGGGCTATCCCGGTGAGACCGATGATCACTTCCGGGAGCTTCTGGCCTTTATCGAAGCGGCTGAGCTGGAGTGGGTGGGAGTCTTTCCCTTTAGTGCTCAGGAGGGGACTCCGGCAGGGGAGGAAACCAGGGGAATCGTCTCCCCGGAAGAGATGCTGAACAGGAAAAAAGCTCTGGAAGAGGTCCAGGAACGAATTGTCGCCCGGCGACTTGATCGCTTTGTGGGGCGGTCGCTTCCGGTTCTTGTGGAGGAGCAGATCCAGGGGACGGAGATTCTTCTGGGGCGTTCGCCCCTGAACGCTCCCGAGGTGGACGGCCTGGTGGTGATCCACGATGGAGCCGATTGCCTCCCCGGGAGCGTGGTGCCGGTGGAGATCACCGCCCGGTCGGGGGTTGATCTCCAGGCCCGGCGGCAGAAAGGCTGATCAGCGTGTAAGGTTGCGGTGCACGTAGCGGTGGGGACGGTCAGCGGCCGATCCCAGGCGCTTGCGTCGCTCTGCCTCGTATTCGCTCCATGTTCCCTCGTACCAGACCACGCCATCGTCCTCGAAGGCCATCACGTTGGTGCAGACCCGATCCAGGAACCAGCGGTCATGGCTGATGATCAGGGCGCATCCGGCGAACTCTTCCAGACTCTCTTCCAGGGCACGCAGGGTGTTCACGTCCAGATCGTTGGTGGGCTCGTCCAGGAGCAATACGTTTCCGCCCTGCTGGATCATCATTGCCAGGTTCAGGCGGTTTCGCTCACCCCCCGAGAGAACACCCACAGGTTTCTGCTGGCTTGAACCGGTGAAGTTGAACCAGGCGCAGAAGGCCCGGGAGTTCACCTCCTGATTACCCAGGCGGATCAGATCCTGACCGTGAGAGAGCAGCTCCCAGACGGTCTTCTCCGGGTCCAGGGACGCTCTCATCTGGTCGGCGTAGGCGATCTGGACCGTCTCGCCCAGACGCAGCGTTCCCTCGTCGGGCTCTTCCTGACCGGCGATCAGGCGGAAGAGCGAGGTTTTTCCCGCTCCGTTGGGGCCCACGATTCCCACGACGGCTCCGGCAGGAACCGAGAAGGAGAGGTCTTCGAAGAGCAGTTTGGTATCATAGCCCTTTTTGATCTTCTCTGCCTCGATAACGAGATTTCCCAGGCGAGGTCCCGGGGGAATGGTAAGGCGGGTGTCGCGGACTCTTTCCCGACCTTCCTGGGAGAGGAGTTTTTCGTAGTTGGCGATTCGGGCCCTGGATTTGGTCTGCTTTCCCTTGGGGGTCATGCGTATCCATTCCAGTTCCCGTGCCAGGGTCCGCTGGCGTTCGCTCTCGCCCTTTTCTTCCCGGGCAAGACGGTCCTGTTTCTGCTCGAGCCAGCTTGAATAGTTTCCTTTCCAGGGGATTCCCAGGCCCCGGTCCAGCTCCAGAATCCACCCCGCCACGTTATCCAGAAAATAGCGGTCATGGGTCACGGCGATGACCGTGCCGGGGTATTCCCGCAGGTGCCGTTCCAGCCAGGCCACGGTTTCCGCATCGAGATGGTTCGTGGGCTCGTCCAGGAGGAGGATGTCGGGTTGCTTCAGCAACAGTCTGCACAGGGCCACCCGGCGGCGCTCTCCTCCCGAGAGAACATCCACCACCGTCTCCGGTTCGGGGCAACGCAGGGCGTCCATGGCCAGTTCCAACCGGGAATCGAGCTCCCAGCCGTCAACGGCGTCAATTTTCTCCTGAATGCTGGCCTGTTTCTGGCCAAGTTTCTCATAGTCAGCGTCGGGATCGCCGTAGGCCTCGCTGATCGCCTCGAACTCTGCCAGGAGGTCGATTGTCTCCTGGGCGCCCTCGGCCACGATCTCGCGGACTGTTTTTCCGGCGGCCAGTTCCGGCTCCTGCTCCAGGTAGCCGATGGTGAACCCCGGGGAGACCGTGGTCTCTCCGGTGAAATCCGTATCGACCCCTGCGAGGATTCGCAGAAGGGTGGATTTCCCCGATCCGTTGAGTCCCAGCACGCCGATCTTGGCACCGTAGAAGTAGGCCAGATGTATGTCTTTGAGTACCTGCTGGGTGCCGTGCATCTTGGAGACGCCCTGCATGGAATAAATGATTCGTTTGTCGTCGAAGGTTTTCGCCATGGCCCGAGCATATCAGAAAAGGGGGGGTAAGGGACAGGCGGCTTCCACTCTGACGGCCCCCATACCCGCCGGGTGGGGCGGGCGGGTTTTTGTTGACCGGGAACGGTCCCTGTGCTATTGTTAGTTTATTCGGTGAATGAACTAACGTCGGGGGACAGGGATACATGGGAACACAGGATCGAATCAAAGGGGAAAACCTTCGCACGCTTCTGGAGACCTTGCGCTCTTCCCCCGCTGTTTCCCGGGCTGATCTTTCCCGATCCACGGGGCTCAGGCCCTCCACGGTGACCAATCTGGTTCGGGAACTCTCCCGGCAGGGCTGGGTTTTGGAGCGGGGCCGGGGAACCCCTGGCGCAGGGGGAGGAAAACCTTCGCGGCTTCTCTCCCTTGATCCTGGCCGGGGCCGGTATATCTCGTTTTTCTGGACCTCCCGGGAGCTGACGGGAGTGCTGGTGGATTGCACGGGCCGGGTTGTTTCATCGGCCAGACGTGGCTGCGCTCCCGAAGTCCCGGGTTCCTCCGGGGCACAATCGCCGTCGGGAGAGGAGTTTTCCTCGCTTCTCGCGGGGCTGGCCCGGGAGCTTCAGAAGGGTTCTCCGGGAGGTTCTTCCTCCGGGGCAGGGGAATCCCGGGCGGTTCCGATCCTGGGCGCAGCCCTGGCAGTGGCCAGCGTGGTGACCCCCGAGGGAAACGTGCGCGCCTCGGCAGATTTTCCCCACGATCTGGAGAATCTTCCCCGGCTTCTCCGGCAGGCTCTGGCCGATTCCCTGGCGCGGGGTGATCTGGCGCGGGAGACGGTCCAGCTTCTTCCGGTGGTGGTGGAGAACGATGCCAACTGTATCGCCTTCAACGCCTGGAGAAAAACCCGCCTCCAGGAGGAGGTGCTTCTGGCGCTGGTCTTCACCGAGGATCCGCCCTCGGTGGGCGCGGGAATGGTCATGGGTGGCCGGGTATGGCGTGGTGCCCGGGGTAGTGCGGGAGAGCTTTTGCCGCCTTCGCCCGGTCACACCCCGGAGGAGCTGGATATGGCTGCTGCCACGGCGGTTCGATTTTCCGACCCTTCCCGGGTGGTGATCAGCGTACCCGATTCTGCCTCGCCCGAAGGGCTTCGCGGGGAGTTGCGGGAAACCCGGCGTGCTCTGGATGATTCAGGGATTACCGTGGAGACGGTTCTGCATCGCCAGGCGGCGTTACTGGGGGCTGCTCATCTGGTCTATGAGGATAGTCTTGATACGATACTTGCAGGAGAGGGAATGAAATGAGTGGAGAAAAAGCAACAGGAACGGCCCGGGGAAATATCCTGGTGGGTCAGTCGGGCGGCCCCACGGCGGTAATCAACGCAAGCCTTGCCGGCGTGATCCAGGCAGCACGGGCCGCAGGGTTCGAGGGAATCTACGGCATGAACTACGCGATCGAGGGGTTCATGGAGGATCGTCTTCTGGATTTGGGAGGGCTCTCGCCGGCTGAACTGGTTGCTCTGAGCCGCACTCCCGGTTCGGCCCTGGGGTCCTGCCGGCACAAGGTTCAGGAAGAGGATTTGCCCCGGATACGAGCGCTTCTGGAAAAGTATAATATACGCTATCTCTTTTACATCGGTGGGAACGACACCATGGATACGATCCACCGGGTCACCCGCTACTGCTGTGAGGGCGGTTACGGGCTTCAGGGCGTGGGAATTCCCAAGACCGTGGACAACGATCTCTACGCCACGGACCATACACCGGGCTTTCCCTCGGCTGCCCGGTATGTGGCGCTTTCGGTACAGCATGCCGGCCGGCTGGCCCGGGACATGAAGCGGGTCGATCGCTTTGTGGTTCACCAGACCGTGGGGCGTGATGCCGGGTGGCTTGCTGCTGCTTCGGCTGTGGTCAAGAGATCGCCCGAAGATGCTCCCCATCTTATTTACGTTCCCGAGATTCCCCTGACTCGGGAGACGGTTCTTGCCGATGTGGAGCGTGTTATCGGCGAGTACGGCTGGGCCTCGATCGTGGTGGGCGAGGGAACCTGCTGGGATGACGGCACGCCTGTTTCGGCGGGAGTCACCGGTAATACCGCCCGGGATCGTTTCAACAATATCGAGTTCGGGGCCATGAGCGGGGCCAGCGCTGCCTTGAGCCTGCACCGAATGATCAGCGAGGCCACGGGGTATCGCGGGGAGTTCCAGATTCCCGAATCGCTCCCCATGTCGGCGGCGGATCGGGTGGTGGGCCTGGACAGGGAAGAGGCCTGGGCCTGCGGTGTCGAGGCTGTTTCCCGGGCTGTGCGGGGTGAGAGCGGGGTCATGGTAACGATCCGGCGCGAACCAGGCGAGGCCTACCGGGTTGGCTACGGAACGGCTCCGCTTGAGGAGGTGGCTGTCCGGGCACGGCCCATGCCTGGAGAGTTTCTTGTCCCCGGGTATGTGACCCCGGCATTTCTCGATTACCTGCGGCCCCTGGTGGGAGACTTTGAGGAGTTTCTTGATCTGGGCGATCTTCCCCGGGTGGGGGCTCCCCTGTCGTAATCAGGGTTGCAGTGATAGACCATGGGGCCCGGGGAATAACCGGGTCCATATTATGAATCGTATGAACCCGAATCGTATAAACCGGAATCAGATGAACCGAAAAGAAAGGAATTGGCCATGAAACACACAGAGAAATATACCCGCTACGCCCTGTGCCGGGAAATGATGGAGACCGTCTCGGTGGTCCGGAACCTGGATACAGCCCCGATGGAGGCGATCCAGGTCTCGTCCGATCGGGTCCTGCTTTCCGGGGAAGGCTCCAGCCGGATCTTTCCCGCCAAGCATCTCATTGCCCGGGCGCTCCGCTTGCCCGGAACCCCTCGGATGATCACCGAGGCCTGCCTTCAGGCCCGGGAGTACGATCTTGAGGGGTATCACGTGTTTATCGGCTCCAACTCGGGAAGAACCGCCGAGGGGGTCAAGTTGATACGTCATCTTCGCAAGCAGGGCACCGGGGTTACTATCACCGGTGTGGTCGCTCACGACGGTACGCCCATCGCCCTTGAATCGGATAGTCGCGTTGTGCTGCAGTGCGGCGCGGAAGCGGCCGTGGCTGCCACCAAATCGGTGGTGGAGCAGGCCCTGGTCTACGATGAGATCTTTCGCGATGTCCTGGGCGAGCCCGGGCTGGACCGGGAGAAGCTTGCTTCGGTCATGGAAGAAGCCCTGGCTGTGGAGATCGATCCAGCCCTGGTTGCCAGGATCGCCGAGTCTCCCCTGATCTATTTTGCCGGACGCAACGATGGCGTAGCCGAAGAACTCACCCTCAAGACCAACGAGATCACGCGCAAGCGAGCCGATTATCTGGAGGGAACCTATGCGGTTCACGGGATCGAGGAGGTCATGAACCCCGAGGACACGGTTGTCCTCATCGATCCCTACCCCGAGGAAGAGGAAAAGTTTGCCCAGGTTCTCAGTCAGGGCGTAGGACTTCAGGTTGTGGCGATCGCTTCCCGGGAGACCCGGTTCCCCACGATCCGGATTCCCCAGGCGGGGCCCGAGGCTGTCTACGCCCAGCTTGCCGCAGGCTGGAACCTCCTTGTCGAGATCGGTCTTGCCCTGGGGGTTAATCCCGATAAACCCCAGCGGGCCCGCAAGGTGGGGAACGAGTTTCAGGGCTCCTAGGGATCGGTCCCTGGAGATATTCACGCTCCGGAGAGATTTGCTCTTCGGAGCGATTAATCTTTCGGAGAGATTATGACTGGAGATAAGATGACCGAAAACGGAGCAGAAAAAGGGTATAGCCTGGCACGACGGTTTCCCGACGGCGCTGTTCGGCGGGGATCGCTGTCCCGGGTAATGGAAGAATGGACCGATGAGGAGAGGTGGCTCTTTTTCTCTCCCCACGACGATGATCTGGCGATTGGTGGCGGATTGCTCATGGCGGCCGCCGCGGCCGAGGGGGTTTCCCAGAGGGCCCGGATCGTCACGGACGGACGCATGGGGTATACCAGCGTTACCGGGGCCGACGAGATCGTTCGGGTTCGCCAGGAGGAGACGGCTGCCTCCTTCCGGATCCTGGGAGTGAGCGACTATGCCTGGTACGGGTATCCGGACTCGCAGCTGCACCTTCATCTGGGACGGCGGGCCGCCGATCGTGCCGGCCAGGGCGACCCCCACAGTGTTGCCGGTTTCTGCGGCCTCCAGAACAGCTTTACAGCGGAGTTGCGCTCGTTTCGGCCGAACCGGGTCTTTATCATGTCCTCCGCCGATTATCACCCTGACCACAAGCTGGTTCACCAGGAGGTGTTGATCTCATTGTTCCACGCCGGAGGAGACATCTGGCCCGAACTGGGGCCGCCCCTGGAAGAGACTCCCCGGGTTTACGAGATCGCCGCCTATTGCCCCTTTGTGGAGGATCCTGACCTGGAGATCCGCACCGGGGCATCGCTCTTCGAGAAAAAAATCGCTTCCATCGAGGCTTTTGCCTCCCAGGCCCAGATAGCTCATCTGGTGGAGGGGCTGCGCCGGGGCGGGCCCGTGGAGTATGTCCGCACCTTTCCCTTTACCTTCTACGATTCCCGGCGGTACGAAAAGCTCTTTTCTTCCGAAGAAAGGTGACAAGGGAAGTGATACGACGTCTTGAGCGGCCCTCGGGGGCCAGGCTGGCGGTTGATCTGGACCAGGGCGGCGCTGTCCGGGAGATCCGGCTGGTACCGGAAGGCTCCCTCGGGGGAGCTGTGAACATCCTGGACGATGGCTCCTCTTCTGAAGAATCGGCCCGCTGGTTCTGCGGACGCCTGCTTGCTCCCTTTAATGATCGCATTCCCCGGGGGGAATATCGCTGGCAGGGAAGGCTTTTTCAGCTGCCCCTGAACGATCCCGAAGGAGCCGATGCGATTCACGGTTTTCTGTGCAGGACGGTCCTGAAAGAGCTGAAGATTCAGGAATGTTCCCGCGAGTCGGTGTTGCTTCTGGAGGGAACTCTGGGGCCGTGCGAGGGCTACCCGTTTCCGCTCTTTCTGGAGGTAACCTATACGCTCAGGGACGATGCTCTTCTGGTGGATCTCCTGGTCCAGAATACCGGCGATGAGACAGCCCCCGTTGCCCTGGGCTGGCATCCCTATTTTTCCCTGCCCGAGGCGGATCGGGTAGACCGGCTCCGGCTGGAGATTCCCGCCGATCGTTATTATCAGGTGGACAGCCGCCTGATTCCCACGGGAGAGTTGCCCCTGGTGGAGGGTTCCTCCCGGGATTTTCGCACCGCCCGTCCGATCGGAGCCGCCGCGATAGACCTGGCCTGGCCCCTGAAACGGGACGGCCAGGGCGGTTCCCCGGTGGTTCTCCAGGGCCGGGATCACCGTCTCGAGGTATGGTGCGGCGACGCCTTCGGTGCGGTCCAGGTTTTTATTCCTCCCCACCGTCGCTCAATAGCGCTGGAGCCGGTCACAGGGCCGGCCGATGCGTTCAATTTTCCCTCTCTGGGAGTCCCGGGAGTTCCTCCCGGAGCGTTCCTGCGGGGGCGGGCCCAGATCAGAATCAGCGTTTCCGATGAAAGCGCTTTTTCGTGAAATCTCTTTCAGTCAGGAAAGGTTTTTTGCCTTTCTTCCGTTGTCTTCTCGCCGCTATATCAGTATCCTGTGGTAGAATGGGGCGGTGGCGGTGTTCATCGCTTCAATGTGATAGAATAAATATATAACAGACGCGAGACGTATCGTTCCGCGAAGGGTGTCGGCACCGTCTGAAGAGAGGGATACCATACATATGGTCAAAAAAAAGAAAATCCTCGTGGCCTGCGGGACCGCGATTGCGACGTCCACCGTGGTGGCGCGAAAAATTGAAGAAGAGTTGGGAAAACGCAATATTCCCGTTGAGACAACACAATGCAAAGCCGCTGAGGTTCCCGAGAAGGTCCAGGGCCACGATCTGGTGGTAACCACCACCTTCGTCTCCGGTACGGGCGATGTCCCCGTAATCCATTCTGTCTCGTTTCTCACGGGAGTGGGTCTTGAGCGGGACCTTGAAAAAATTGTGGGGTATCTCAACAGTGACTAGCGGTTAGCCGGGCTATGACTATGGTGGTGCAAAGCAGAAAGGAACGTCTGCGGGGGGTGCTGAACAAGATTCGCCTGGAACGCCACACCACACTGGATGAGCTGGCGCGGTTCTTTCAGGTCTCCACGGCCACAATCAGAAGAGATATCAAGCGTCTCGAGCAGGATTCTGCAGTTTTGCAGACCATGGGTGGCGGGGTTGTCTACACCTCCGATAAAGCCGGAGCCCTGTCTCCTGGCACCATGGTCCACGCCGTGGAAGAAAAAATACGTATCGCCGAGTACTGCACCGAACTTGTACGGGATCAGGACGATATCCTTATCGGTCCGGGAACCACCACCTTTCTCACGGGAAAGATCATGAGCGGGATCGAGGACCGTCACTTCCGGCTGATAACCAGTTCCGTGGAGCTGGCTCTGGAAGCGGGTGTGTCCGACAATATCCGCCTGGTTCTCCTGGGCGGCGAGGTCTGGAACAAATACGTGGTAGATCCCCGAGTTGGCCGGGGAGGGTATTTTGACACCTGCCACAGGGAGCACACCATGATCCTCTCGGCCGATGGTATCCACCGTGATCAGGGTGTTACCTTCTTCGAGAGTCGCCTGGTTCCCCTGGTGCAGGCCATGATCGCCGTTTCCAGCAGGGTTATCCTGGTGGCGGATTCCAGCAAGTTTGGAAAGTCCCGGTTTAACCGTGTTGCAAATCTGAACGAACTCAGTTATGTAGTGACCGATGAAAAGGCGCCCGAGGAATATGTGGATCTCTTCCGCAGCCGGGGGATCGAGGTTCGGCTTGTCTAGGACGGGGGGTGTTTTCCGCAGGGGGCTCGCCCTGACTGTGACAGCGGGGCTGGCGACGATCCTGGCGGTCTCTCTGGCAATGGGCCTGGCGGGATGCAGCCGGGAACCCGAGGTGTCCAGGGAGGAGGCCCAGCTCCTGCGCGAGCAGCGGCGCAGCGCCTTGCTCCAGCAAACCTCCTACCGCCCGGGGCCTCCCGAGTATCGTCCCGGTCAGCCGGGTGGAACCTTTGTGGCCACCCTCACGAGCGATCCCAAGTCCTTTAACGACCTCACCGCCCGGGACGGTGATACCCGGGCAATTGTGAACCTCCTGAGCGATTACCTGGCCGATTACGACGTGTACCGGCGGGAGTTTATCCCCCGGATGGCCTCCTTCTCCGTAGAGGTCGATCACGAAGAGGACAAGCTGCGCGTTTTCTACACCCTTCGGGATGATCTCTACTGGACCACGCCCGACTCGGATCCCGAGACGTGGATTCCCGTGACGGCCGACGATATCGTTTTCTGGTACGACCAGGTTGAGGGAAACCCCAGTCTGCGCCTTCCCGGCTACCCGGGGCAGTTTGTGGAGATGCCCGACGGGAGCAGCGCCCGCGTTACCGTGGAAAAAATCGATCAGCGCCGGGTGGTCTTTACCTTCCCCCGGATTGTGGCAAATCCTGTTCTCTCTACCAATATGCGGGTCTGGCCCCGGCACATCTTCGAGCCCGCCAAGGAAAAGGGAGGCAGCGAGGCCCTCCTGGACGTGCTCAGCGTGGACACCGATGTCATGACCATTCCCAGCGTGGGGCCCTACCACATTGTGGAATACACCCCGGGGGTCCGGACGGTGATGAAGCGAAACCCCGCCTACTGGAGACGGGACGAGGCCGGTCAGCGCCTTCCCTACATCGAGCGGTTGATCTACCGGATCGTCCCTGATGACAATACGGCCTATCTGCTTTTCCGCGAGGGCTCAAAGGACAGCCACTCCGTGCGGCCCGAGCAGCTGGACGAGCTCCTGCGCATCGGGAAGCGGGATTTCACGATCTATCGCGGAGGAGCTTCTCTGGGAGCCTCGTTTTTCACCTTCAACCAGAACCCTGCCAACATTAACCCCCAGCGACACCGCTGGTTCATGCAACGCGAGTTTCGCCAGGCCATGAGCAGTCTCCTGAACCGGCCCCGGATCGCCCGTCAGGTCTACCGGAGCCTGGCCTCACCGGCCTACCATTTTTTTGCGCCTCCCAATCCCTTCTTCGATGAGGATATCCGGCTGGAGTATACCTACAATCCCGAGCGGGCGCTGGAGTTGCTCGCCGGGATCGGGATTACCCCCGGTGAGGACGGCCTTCTCTACGACGACCGGGGCAACCACATCGAGTTTACCATCAGCCTGGGCGCGGAAAACACCGCAGGAATAGACATGGCCAACATCTTTGCCGATGAACTGGAAAATGTCGGGATCACCGCCCGGGTGCGCCCCATCGATTTTCAGAACCTGGTGGAGCGAATATCCTCAACCTTCGATTGGGAGGTTGTTCTGGTGGCTCTGGGCGTGAACTACTGGCCCGAGAGTGGCAGCAACGTCTGGCAGTCCAGCGGAAATTTTCACATCTGGCACCCCCTCCAGGAGACCCCCGCCACGGAGTGGGAGGCCCGTGTGGACTACCTCTACAACGAGGGCCGCTTCACCCTCGATCAGGAACGGCGCAAGGAGATCTACGACGAGTTCCAGCGGATTATCCTGACCGAGCTGCCCCTGCTCTACACGGTTCATCCCTTTTCCTTCTTCGCGATTCGCGATCGCTGGCAGAACGTCTATTTTGACACCCTGGGCGGGAGCGACAGCATGTATTATTTCCTCCAGGGGGCTCCATGAAAGGGGACTCCATGAAAGGTCGTGATTCATGAATGCCCCGGGACGCCTCCGGGCAACTCCGGAGGAACTCCTGCGGCGGCTGGTTCGCCCTCTGGGACTCTTCCGCGAAGCCTTCCCCCTGGCTTCGTTTATCACAGGGCGGTTGCTCTCCATGGTGACCATCCTCTTTTTTCTCGGTCTGGGAGTGTTCGGCCTCATGGCCCTTACCCCCGGCGATATCGTGGATACCTACGTGCGCAGCCAGATGATGATGGACGTCGAGTTTCGCCAGCCTGATCACCAGTACACCGAGGAGGCGATCGCTGTTGCCCGGGCCCGGCTTGGTCTGGATCAGCCCTTTTACATCCAGTATGCCACCTGGCTTAGACGAGTAGTGGTCGAGAGGGATCTGGGTCGAACCCTGATCTCCCGGGCACCGGTGCTCTTCCTGATCCGGGATCGCATGATCAACAGTCTGATCCTCAACCTGATATCGCTCTTTTTTCTTACGATCATCTCCTTTGCCCTGGGAATCTACTTCAGTACCAAGGTAGGGACGCGCACCGATGTGGTGGCCTCCGTGGTGGCTCTGGTGCTGCACGCCTTTCCGGGGCTCCTGCTTCTGATTCTGCTGCAGCTCTTTGCCTCGGTTTCGGGAATTTTCCCCATTACGGCCTACCCTGATTTTCCCTGGTCCGAAGGTCCCGTGAGGTTCACCTTCAGTTACCTCCACCATATTCTGCTTCCCCTGATCGGGGCCTTTCTGGGTGGCATCGGGGGGACCCTGCGCATGATCCGGGCCACCATGCTGGATCAGCTGGGGCAGCCCTACATAACGAGCCTGCGCAGCCGGGGGATCAGCGAGCGGCGAGTCTACTTTGCCCACGCCTTCCGCAACACCCTGAACCCCTACATCACTTCCAGCGCAAACCTCCTGGCGAGCCTCTTTTCGGGCTCCCTGATCCTGGAGATCATCTTCTCCTATCCCGGAATCGGACGCCTCATGTTCGAGGCCGTTCGTCAGGAAGACGTTAACCTGGTCCTGGCAAACATCATGTTTATCAGCTTTCTGGTGCTCTTTGGCATGGTGGTCAGCGATATCCTCCTTGCGCTGGTGGACCCCCGGATCAAGTTTGGAGCAGACCGATGAAGCGCTTTGGCCGGCTTCTCCTCCGTCGCCCCCTGGCGGGAACCTCCGTGCTGGTCCTGGTGATCCTCTACGGAACCATGGTCCTGGCGGAGTTTTTTGCACCCTACCCGGCGGGAACGGTCTTCCGGGAGCACGCCTATCACCCGCCCAACCTTCGCCTCTATTCCCGGGAGCTGGGGTTTCGGCCGCAGGTGCAGAAGCACGTCCTGATCGATGAATCGACCTGGCGCTACGCTCCCGTCCGGGGCGAGTACGTGCCGATCCGGTTCTTCACCTCCGGTCCGTCCTATCGTCTGACGGGGGTTCTGCCGGGAACAGTTCGGCTTTTTGGAACGGACGAACCCTACGATGAACGGGGCGCTGACTGGCAGCAGGGCGGGCGAACCTACCCCGTCTTTCTTATGGGTGCCGATAACCTGGGCAGAGATCTCTTTTCGAGGATTCTCTACGGAAGCAGGATCTCCCTTACCATCGGCTTCATCGGCATCTCGATCTCCCTCTCGATCGCCATCGTTCTGGGAGGGTTTGCCGGCTACTACGGAGGATGGATCGACTGGCTGATCATGCGGATCGCCGAGTTCGTGATCCTCATTCCCGGTCTCTATCTGATCCTTTTTCTGAGAAGCCTCCTCTCGCGGGAGCTCGATTCGGGCCAATCCTTTATGCTGATCACGGTGATCCTCTCCTTTGTGGGGTGGCCCGGAAGCGCCCGTCTTATCCGGGGGCTGGTGCACAGCATCAAGCGCGAGGATTTTGTGGTAAACGCCCGCCTCGAGAGCATCCCCCCTCTGGTGATCATCTTTCGGCATATCATTCCCCAGATGGCTTCCATTCTGATCGTGAGTGTGACCCTGGGGATCCCCGGGTTTATTCTGGGCGAGACGGTTCTGAGTTACCTCGGTCTGGGGATCGTGGATCCCGCCGTGAGCTGGGGAAGTCTGTTGAACCGGGAGATTTCCACGCTGGCAAACCTGAGAAACTTTCCCTGGTTTCTCTACCCGGGGCTCTTCCTGCTTCTGGCCACCCTGGCCTTTAACTTTATCGGTGATCTTCTGCGGGATCTCCTGGATCCCTACCACCGGGAACGGAAGGTTTCCTCGTGAAAGAGAACACAGAGCTGCTTGCCCTGGAGGAGCTGCGGGTGGACTTCGCCACCTCCGGAGGAACGCTCCAGGCGGTGAGGGGCGTCTCCTTTCAGGTCGATCAGGGCGAGATTGTGGGGGTCGTGGGTGAGTCGGGAAGTGGCAAGAGTGTTACGGCCCACTCGATCCTGCGGCTCCTGCCTGGCAACGGAGCGATCACGGGGGGAAGAATCCTCTATCGCGGGGAAGATATCGCCCGGTTGAAGGCCCCGGCTCTGCGCCGGTATCGGGGCAAGGAGGCGGCCATGATCTTCCAGGAGCCGGGCCGCTCCTTTGACCCCCTCTATACCGTGGGAGCCTCCCTGAGAGAGACCTTGCGCGCCCATGCGCCGGAGATGTCTCCCCGCGAAGCGAGGGAACGGTCGATCCGGCTTCTGGAGGAGGTAAAGGTTCCCGACCCGGCCAGGAGGCTCGACAACTTTCCTTACCAGTTTTCCGGGGGGCTTCTGCAGCGAATCATGATTGCCCATGCTCTTGCGGCCGAACCGGCGTTGCTCATCGCCGATGAACCCACCACCGCCCTGGATGTGACGATCCAGGCGGGGATCATCGAGCTGCTGCTGGAGCTCCGCCGCAAGCGGAATCTGGCGATTCTCTTTATTACCCACAATCTGGCGCTGATTTCGGAGTTTGCCGACCGGCTGGTGGTAATGTACGCGGGGATCATTCTGGAGGAGGGCCCCCCTGGAGAGGTTCTGGCCCGACCGGGGCATCCCTATACCGAGGCGCTTCTGGGAGGGCTTGTGCCCTTGGGGGCGCATCACCGGGACGGACCATTGCGAGGGCTTGCAGGATCACCGCCTGACCCTCTGGCCCCCGAGGAGGGGTGCCCCTTCGCTCCCCGGTGTCCTCTGGTGACTGCCCAGTGTCGCCGGGAGCTTCCGCCCTGGCGAAGAGAAGGGCAGAGCTCCTTTCGGTGTCTGGTTCCCGGTCCCAAGGGGCCCGACTTGCGGTTCCCCCGAGTGGGGGAGAATCCCCCCGGCGGATCCGCCCCGGCCGAGGGTGAAGGAGGTCTCCCGTGATTACCCTGGAGCGTGTGGAAAAGCGGTACCCCCTGGAGGCGGGGTTCTTTGCCCGCCAGGACCGGTTTGTTCACGCCGTGCACGGTCTGAGCCTCGCCGTTGAGCCAGGCGAGATCTACGGCCTGGTGGGCGAGTCGGGGTGCGGCAAAACCACCACGGCCCGAATGATCGTTCGGATGGAGCGTCTCTCGGCGGGAGAGATCACTTTTCGCAGTCGTGATGGAAGCGAGTTTGTCCTCTCCCGGCTGGATCGCCGGTCCCTCAAGGAGATGCGCAGCCGGATTCGCTACATTTTTCAGGATCCGGCCCGCTCTCTGAACCCCCGTATGACTATCCGGGAGGTTTTACTCTCGGGGTACCGCTATGCTCCTTCCTGGCCCGGCCGCGCCCGGGCCGAGGTGGAGGCCCGGCGGATACTGGAAGAGGTGGGGCTCCGGGCAGGAGACCTGGATCGGCGCCCGGCCGATTTTTCGGGGGGGCAGCGGCAACGAATATCCATTGCCCGGGCGCTTATCACGGAGCCCGAGGTGATTATCTGTGACGAGGTGGTGAGCGCCCTGGACGCCTCCATCCAGGGGCAGATACTGAACCTGCTCCTCCAGGTGCGGGAAGAGCGGAATTTGACGATGCTTTTTATTGGCCACGATCTGGCCGTGGTGGGGTATATGTGTGACCGGATCGGCGTTATGTATCGGGGCGTTCTGGTGGAGGAGGCTCCTGCAGGAGCGCTTCTGGCGGGGCGGTTCCACCCCTACACACGGTACCTCTTCGAGGCTCAGCCTGCCCTGGGACGGCCCCGCAGGGAACGACCGCTGACGCCGCCGCCCGTTCCGGCTACGGGAGACCTCACGGCCCCTCCCGTGGAAGACCCCCGGGAGCTGATCATGACCGAAGTGGCTCCGGGGCACCGCGTGAGCGCCGCCTTTCAGGGTTCCCTGGAGGGCTAATCCTTCCCAGTTTTCTCCGGATAGAGAAGGGTGAAATCCATGCCGTGGCGGGGGTGCTCCATCATGGGCTCCACCTGATCGCGCCAGGCTTTATAGTGTCTGCTCTCCTTGTGGGCCAGGATCGCCCCCGAGTCACGGTACATCTCGTAGAGCGCGTAGACGCCGGGGTTCTGTTCATCTTTTAGCACGTCGAAACGGACCACCCCAGGCTCTTCCAGAGACGCAGCGTGATTTTTTGCGGTGACTTCCTCAAATTGGTCGTAATATTCAGGTTTGACGCAAATGGTAACGACTCGAACTTCCATTCCTATACGGTACGACAGTTGCGAGGGTTTCGCAATCAATTTTTTCCGCTCTTCCGAAGTTTTGACCTGAAGAGGTTCCCGGCGTATCTTTGGGGTAGACTGATGGAATGGAATAAGGCGGCCGCGGAGGCCTAGGCGGACACGAAGGAGCAGACTGTGAGCAAAGATAATATGAACGCGAATAGGGAGAGCAAAAAAATAAGGGCCGGATCGGTCCCGGGACTTTCTTCGGGAGGCGCCCTTCCCGGGGTATTGATGCGGGTGTTGGTGCTGGTGTTGATGCTGGGAATCTTTGGAGCGGCGCCGCTCTGGGGCCAGGCAGATCGCCGGGCCGAGGAACGGAGCCGTGTGGATCTGGCGGGGCTTGCCGAGGGGCCGGCGATCATCGGAGGTGGTATCATTCTGGGTGAGCCCTCGGGGTTTACGGCAAAAGTCTGGTTCACCGAGACGGGTTTTGCCGTTGATGCGGCCGTGGCCTGGTCGTTTCAGGAGGATGCCGGTCTGTACCTTCACAGCAACGCCCTCTATCACCTGACAATCATCGAGACGGCGGGAGGGCGGTATCTTTCTCCCTTCGTGGGGGGAGGGCTCTCGTACCGGATCGGTTCTGACCACCGGGTGGAGGTGCGGGTTCCCTTGGGGCTCTCGGTTCTTCCCCTGGAGGAGTTGCCCCTGGAGTTTTTTGCAGAAATAGCCCCCGGAGTGGGAATTGTTCCCGATACCTCTCCCAACTTTGGAGCTGGCATCGGGGTGCGTTATTTCCTTCCCTTTTAGGTATCCCCGGGGGAACTCTCCGGCAGGATAAGGGGGAGTCCCGGAGGGATGGCCAGGTTTTCGTTGTCGGCACACCGTTTTTGTGGTACAACACAACAATGCGTCTATCAGATCTGGAAATTGCCCAGGCCGCCCAGGTGGAGCCTATTGAAACCATCGCGGCCAGGCTTGGACTCGCCTCGGGGGAGTGGCTTCCCTGGGGAAGAAATATTGCCAAGGTTGACCCTGCCGTTGCCCGGGGTGAACGCCACCCCGATTCCCGGTATATCGATGTCACGGCGATCACCCCCACTCCTCTGGGAGAGGGAAAAACCACCACCACCGTGGGGCTCACCCAGGGGCTCGGCGCCATTGGCCGAAAAGGAATGTGCGCCATCCGACAGCCCTCGCAAGGCCCGACCTTCGGAATAAAGGGCGGAGCCGCCGGCGGTGGATACAGCCAGGTCCTCCCCATGGAAGAGTTCAACCTTCACCTCACCGGTGATATCCACGCCATCACGGCTGCTCACAACCTGATCGCTGCGGCAATTGACAACCAGATGTATCACGAATCCCGCTGGTCCGATGCGTTCTTCCAGAAGCGGGGAATAGAAAAAGTTCATATCGATCCCTACGAAATATCCTGGAACCGTGTGGTTGATCTGAACGATCGCTCTCTTCGTTCCGTTGTCACCGGGTTGGGAGCTCTCGCCGATGGCCCTCTTCGCCAGGGCGGGTTCGACATAACCGTTGCCAGCGAGCTTATGGCGGTCCTGGCTCTGGCCAGGGACTTGCGGGATCTCCGGGAGCGTATCGGCCGGATCGTGGTGGCCCTGGATCGCGGGGGGGCACCGGTTACAACGGAGGATCTGGGAGTTGCTGGAGCGGCCACGGTGCTGCTTCGGGATGCTTTGTGGCCCAACCTCCTCCAGACCCTGGAGGGGCAACCAGCCTTTGTCCACGCCGGGCCCTTTGCCAATATTGCCCATGGCAACTCCTCGGTTATGGCCGACAGGATCGCCTTGACCCAGGGTGGATTTCTGGTGACCGAGAGCGGTTTTGGTGCCGATATCGGCATGGAGAAGTTTTTTGATATCAAGTGCCGCGTGAGCGGGCTCATGCCCGATGCGGTCGTGCTGGTTGCCACAATCCGGGCGCTGAAAATGCACGGTGGAGGCCCCGCGGTAACGCCGGGCCGGCCCTTGCCGCAGGAGTACTGCCAGGAAAACCTGGAGCTCCTGCGATCGGGGCTGGATAACCTGCGGGCTCACATCAGGATCGCCGGCCTCTTTGGTGTTCCCCTGGTGGTGGCGGTGAACGCCTTCGATACCGATACCGAGGGGGAGCTGGCTCTGGTTCGCGACGCGGCTCTTCAGGCGGGGGCCGCCGACGCGGTGGTTACCCACCATCATGCCCGGGGTGGTGAAGGTGCCCTGGCCCTGGCCGAGGCCGTGGCCAGGGCTGCCGATGCGCCCCGGACCACCAGTCCCTCTCCTCTCTACGATCTCTCGCTTCCTCTGGAGGAAAAGCTTCGTACCGTGGCAACCCGGGTCTATGGGGCCAGGGACATCGAGCTGAGCCCTCTGGCACGCCGTCAGATTGCCCGATACGAGGAAGAGGGCTACGGCACCATGCCGGTCTGCATCGCCAAGACCCATCTTTCCCTGAGTCACGATCCCGCTTTGAAAAACGCGCCGGAAAACTTTATCTTTCCAGTGCGGGAGTTGCGGCCCAGTGCAGGAGCAGGCTTTGTCTACGCCCTGGCTGGAGATATCCGGACGATGCCGGGCCTGCCCAGTGTCCCCGCTTTCCGCGGGATCGATATCGATGTGGAAACGGGGCGGGTACAGGGATTGTTCTGACCGAAGCAAGGCGCTGGAGGCGCAGGAGGCATCGATGAAACGCGTGTTGGTGGTTGGCGCGGGGTTTGGGGGAATTTCAGCAGCGGCGTTCCTTGCCCGGGATGGCTACGATGTAACGGTTCTCGAGAAGAACAGCTGGGTTGGCGGCCGGGCGCGAGAGTTTTCCCGGGAGGGCTTCCGCTTTGATATGGGGCCCAGCTGGTACTGGATGCCCCAGGAACACGATCGATGGTTTCGGGAAATGGGTCGCTCCCGGGAAGAGTTCTACGAGATTCACCGGGTTGATCCCAGCTATCGGGTCTACTTTGATTCCCCCCTGGGCGAAGAGGGAGAATACTATCTGGATCTCCCGGCGGACCCCCAGGGAGCCCGGGATGTCTTCGAGCGACTCGAGCCGGGAAGCGGAGGCCGTCTGAGCCGGTATCTGGAGGATTGCGCGGCCAAGTATCGCCTGGCCATGGACTCCTTTGTCTTCCGCAACTATTATTCTATCGCCGACTTTCTCCACCCCCGGGTAATTCCCCATTTGCCCCGGTTAAACCTCTTCCAGAGTTACGGCTCCCGGGTTCGCCGCCAGGTGCGCCATGGGGCGCTCCAGAAGATTCTGGAGTTTCCCGTGGTCTTTCTGGGAAGCCGGGCGGGGAAAACCCCGGCGGTGTACACACTCATGAACCACGTTGATTTCTCCCTGGGAACCTGGTATCCCCAGGGAGGGTTTTCCGCTGTGGCCCGGGCGATGCAACAGGTTTGTGAGGATCTGGGCGTACGGTTTCGCCTGGGCCACGAAGTCACGGAGCTCTCCCTGGAGGGCCGGCGTGTCCGGGCGGCCTCGGTTCGAACCCAGGCGGGCGAGACCTATCAGGAGGAGTTCGACCTGGTGGTGGCCAACGCCGATTACCACCATGTGGAGCAACAACTTCTGCCTCCGGAGTACCGGTCGGTCTCTCCCGGACGGTGGGATCGCCTCTCGCTGGCGCCGGCTGTGGTGAACTATTACCTTGCCTTCGATCGTCCCCTGGAGGAGTTTCAGCACCATACCTTTTTCTTTGATGCCCCCTGGGAAGAGCATTTTCATGCGGTCTATGAGAAGCCCCGGTGGATCAAAAAACCGCTCTTCTACCTGCATCTGCCCTCCCGGACCGACAAAACCTGCGCTCCTCCGGGAAAAGAGGCGCTTTTTCTCCTGATACCGGTTGCTGCCGGGCTCGAGGACACGCCGGAACAGCGTCGGATTTACCTGGAACACGCCCTGGACCGGATGGAGGAAAAAACGGGGCGGCCCTTGCGGAAGCACCTGATGTTTCAGGAAAGCATGTCCCTGAAGGAGTTCTCTGCGGATTATCACGCCTTTAAGGGGAACGCCTTCGGATTGGGACAGACCCTCTTTCAGACAGCCTGGTTCAGGTTGAAAAACAGGTCAAAAAAGGTTTCAAATCTTTACTATGCCGGGCAGTACACGCTTCCCGGAACGGGTACAACCATGAGCATGATCAGTGGGGAGGTCACAGCCGCTCGTGTCCAGGCAGGGCGGTGACGGGCTTTTTCGACCCCGGAACTCCTGATCCCGGAGTGGTCTGCATTCCGGAGTGTGTGCGATGATCCGGAGTGTGCGAACAAACAGAGAGGATGCAACAAGGATGAGCTGGTTCGGAAAAATTCTGGGAGGGACCATCGGTCTCGTGATTGGGGGTGGCCCCCTGGGGGCGGTGGCGGGTGCCGCGATCGGACATCACCTTTTTGATAAGCAGCCTCAGGAGGCCGGTGGCTCCCGGCCGGGGAGTTCCCGGCGGGTCTGGTCTCAGGAGGGGGGCTTTCGGACAGGGGGGGCTCCCTGGGGACAACAGACCCAGGGTCACGGAGAGCAGCGCCACCGGGAAGAACGACAGGCTGCGTTTTTTCTGGCTCTCTTCTCGATTCTGGGAAAACTGGCCAAGGCCGACGGCAGAATCACCCGGGAGCAGGGAGAAGCGGCCATCTCTTTTCTGGACAGGATGGGTGTAACGGGGCAACAACGGGCCTTCGCGATCCGGGTCTTCAACGAAGCCAAGAACTCACCCTATTCGGTAGAAGATTTTGCGCGGCAGTTTGCCCAATGCACCCGAAACCAGCCGGATCTGCGGGCCAGTCTGATCGATATGCTTTTTGAGACGGCTCTGGCAAATAAGGAGTTTCATCCCCAGGAGGAAAAGATCATCTCCTCCGTTGCCTCGGTGCTGGGAGTTTCGGCGGCGGAGCTGCGGGCAATTCGGGACAAGCATCTGGGGGGAGCCGATTACGCCTTCTCCGTGCTGGGGCTTACTCCCGAGGCGAGCGACGATGAGTTGCGTCAGACCTATCGGCAACTGGTGCAGGAGTACCACCCTGACCGGATTGTGGCCCAGGGAATGCCCCAGGAGTTTGTGGAGTACGCCTCGGAACGGTTTCAGGAAATACAGGAGGCCTGGAACACCATAAAGCGGGATCGCGGCCTCTAACTTCAGGGGCGATCCCGGAAGCATTCTTATTCCGGGATATCTTCCGTGCCGGCGAGTTGCGCTGCCATCAGTCCCTGGGGGCGGATTTCCAGAGGAACCACGGCCCCTTCGCCGAAGGCCCGTTCCAGGGCATGGCTATACTCGGGCAGGAGATCGTCGGGGATAATTGCCAGCATGGTGCCGGCAAATCCTCCGCCGTGGACGCGGCAAGCCCCGGTGGCCTGGCGTTGTTCCAGATAGGATCGGGTCAGGGCGATTCCCAGACCCAGGGACTGATCCTGCCAGGCTCCACCGGCGGTGATATTCTGCAACAGTCCGGTGCTGGAATCTCCGCTTTCGTTGATGATCCGGAGAAGTTCGGTGGTTTTTCGTGAGTCAGCGGCATCGGCAAAGGCCGAAACGCGGTCCTGCTCGGCAAAAAAGTGGAGCGCCCGAAGAACGGCCCTGTCTCCCGCTTGCGCCCGGAGCGACGAAAGGTGTGCCAGAAGGTCCTTGCGGGAGGTCTCCGAGAGGGTTTCTGCCTCCAGGGCCTTGGCCACGGCTTTCATCTCCCGGGGGATCGAGGCGTAATCATCGGTGAGGTCAGCGTGGGAGCCTCCCGTGTGGACCACCACCAGGGTGTGATTGGTGCGGGAGAAATCAACTTCCATCCGGTGAATCCGAGGTGCCTCGGGATCGATAAAGTCGATGGCGTTCATGCCGCCCAAGGCCGAGGCAAGCTGGTCCATGAGGCCGCTGGGCTTGTTCATGTGGGTATTCTCGGCGTACTTCCCTGCCAGGGCTGCCTCCAGGGGAGATATATTGACTCCCGCCAGAGCGCCGTGGACCCCCGCCAGGGCGACCTCCAGGGCTGCCGATGAACTGAGACCGCTTCCCGGGAGAACCCGGCTCTCCATGCACCCCCAGTAAGGAGGCGCGGGAAGATCCCGCTGGGCCAGCCCCTCGGCCACCCCCAGCATGAGTCGTTCCGTATCGTGGGACATCCTGTCGGGGTGAGCCAGATCCAGGGAGAACTCCTGATCCCACCCGAGCGAGAGGAGGCGCAGGGTGCTTTCCCGGGGCGTCTGGGATGGCCCGGCCACCACCAGTGTGTCCTGGGTGATCGCTGCCGCCACCACGCGGCCGTTGTTATGGTCGGTATGGTTTCCTATTATCTCGGTTCGCCCCGGGGCGCTCACCACCACCGTGGGGTCGTCCCCGTAGGCCTGGCGGTACCGGCGCCGCAGTTCTGTTACGCGCCGGGGGCCGTCGGTTACACGGTTCAGAAAGTCAGAGAGGCTGTGTATCATCTTCATTCCCTTCGGGGTCATTTCCTTCCCCTTCGGGGTCATTTCCATCGGGTTCTGTCCCTCCAGATTGATCCCCCTCGGTTCGTTCGGCGATGATTTCCAGAAGACGGTTTGCCAGTACGCGCGGCCATTCCGGCAGGGATCCGCTGGTGTCTTCCTCATAGGTGGCGAGGATCGCCAGGAAGCGTTGCCGCGCTTCGGTGTAATCCCGTTGCTTGTAGGAAATGAAGGCAATCTCGTACTCGGCTTCCATAATGGCGCCGCGATCCTCGGGGAACCGCTGGGAAAACTCCCGGTAGTAGCGGAGCGCCAGATCCCACTGGTTTCGGTCGGCGGCCTCCTGGGCCCGCTGAAACATCTCCATCCTGCTGAGATCGGGAGGTATCTCTTCGGGGGCACCCTGGCATCCGGCAAGGGCGGAGAGAGAGAGGAGAAGCGAAAGAACACAAACCAGAGCCCGGAGGCTCGTTCCGGAGGGGGAACGCAACTGTGTCATCGGGAAAAAGCTAGCACGTTTGCACAGCTCCTGCAAGCTCGATAGAATCACTCTCCATGATAGCTACAGTTGTGAACGTTGTCGCCGTTATTCTGGGGACGATCCTGGGTCTTCTGGCGGGGAAGGGCCTGGGAGGGCATTTCCGGAGTGTTGTCTTTACCGGTATCGGTGTGGTGACGATTCTTCTGGGGATTCAGATGGCCCTGGAGACGCAGCGCATTCTCTTTCTGGTGATCTCCCTGGTTGCAGGGGGGCTGGCGGGAACGGCTCTGGAGATCGAAGACCGGATATACCGCTGTGGAGAGATGATCAAGCGGAGACTCCCCCGCCACACCGGGTCCGACCATTCCTTTGCCGAGGGGTTCCTGGTCGCCACGGTTTTGTTCTGCGTGGGAGCGCTGGCGATCATCGGGGCCTTTCAGGCAGGGGTGGAGCAACGGTACGCCCTGCTTCTGACAAAATCTGTTATGGACGGAGCCATGGCGGTACTCCTTACCGCAGCCTACGGACTGGGGGTGGGTTTCTCGGCCATTCCGATTCTGCTCTATCAGGGAGGGTTGACCCTGGCGGCGGGATTCCTTGCTCCTCTGGTGACCCCCCTGATGCTCAGTGAGATCAGTGGCGTGGGCGGTGCCATCGTGGTGATGATCGGGTTGAATCTTCTGGAGTTGAGAAAAATCAAGACAGCCGACTTCCTGCCGGCCCTCGTTATTGTGTTGCTTCTGGTGGCTGCCGACCCCTGGATCGGCAGGTTTATTCTCTAGATTTCCTGGCCTGCGGGGCCGGTGTTTTACCTCCGGATCGCCTCATGCCTGGTACACATCGAGCCCGGAACGCCCGGTGCGTTCCAGGCTCGATGGGGGGGCAGGAATCAGCTGTTCCAGGCGATGAGTCCCGGGACATAGGGGTGTACCAGATCGGGGTGGTTGGGCATCACCCTGATCGCGTAGCCCTGGCGTCCTGCCAGCTTGCAGCGGACCTTCCCGTGATAGGTGTGGAGCGGCCCATCGGAATCCTTTTGTTTCATGGAGACCGCCTCGGGCGATTCCAGCTCTCCCTGGGAGTTGACCCGACCCGTGTAAAGCTGGACATCCACCTGGTCGGGGGCAATTTCTCCCAGGTGAACCGAGCATGATACGGAGAACGAATCACCAACCTTCAGGCTCCGGCTGTTTTCATCGTGGAGCGCGCTGACAGAAATTCCCTCCCATTGAGACTGGAGGGTCTGCAGATAGGCCGCAACCTCCCGGGGCTGGTTGAAATCATCGCGTTTCATCTTGTCGTAGTTTTTGAGCGCGGGGAGATAGAATTTTTCCGCATATTCCAGGAGCATCCGGCTTGTGGAAAATTGGCCTCCCAGCTGCCGCATGGATTCCTTCATGCGCCGAATCCACTCCCGGGGAAGGCCGTCCAGACTCCGCTCGTAGTAGGTAGGAATAATTTCCCGCTCCAGCAGGTCGTAGAGAAGCTTGCTTTCGATCTCGTCCTGGAGCTCCTCGTCGGCGTATTCCTCACCCGCCCCGATGGCGTAGCCCAGTTCGGTGTTGTACCCTTCGTCCCACCAGCCGTCGAGGACCGAGAAGTTCTGCACTCCGTTGATGGCCGCCTTCATGCCGCTGGTTCCGCTTGCCTCCAGAGGCCGCCGGGGGGTATTGAGCCAGATATCACTGCCTGTAACCAGATGTTTGGCGATCTCCAGATCAAAGTTCTCCAGAAAGACGATCTTGCTGCGGATCTCGGGATCGCTGGCATAGTGGACGATATCCTTGATCAGGTTTTTCCCCGGGATATCATGGGGATGGGCTTTCCCTGCAAAGATCAGCTGCACCGGGCGGTCCGGGTTGGTCAGGAGTTTTCGCAACCGCTCGGGATCGCGAAAGAGCAGGGTTGCCCGCTTGTAGGTTGCAAAGCGGCGGGCAAAGCTGATGGTAAGGGTATAGGGAGAGAGCACCTCTTCGGCAAAGGCCTGCTGAACCTGGCTGGCCCCCCGCCGCAGAAGCTGCTGCCGCAGACGCTTTCGCGCAAACGAGACCAGCTTGTTCTTCCTGATCTCGTGGGTCCGCCAGAGCTCCTCGTCGGAGATTCGATCCATTCGCTTCCATATTTCCAGGTGCGTGGGGTCATCGTCGAAACGAGGGCCGAAGTAGCGGTCCAGGAGCTCTTTCATCTCGGGGCTGAGAAAGCTCCGGGTATGAATGCCGTTGGTAACGTGGCCGATGGGAATCTCTTCCCGGGGGAGAGTCTCCCAGATCTGCTGCCACATCTGGCGTGAAACCTCGCCGTGGAGCTTGCTTACCCCGTTGTTATAGGCGCTCAGGCGGATCGCCAGGACGGTCATGCAGAAGGGCTCCTGGGTATCGGCGGGGTTTTCCCTGCCCAGGGCGATAAACTCCTCCCAGGAGAAGCCCGTGCCGTCGGTGATGGCGTGAAAGTACTTGTGCATCATATCGATGCCGAAGCGCTCGTTTCCGGCAGGCACGGGAGTATGGGTGGTAAAGATATTGGTGGGCCAGAGCGCTTGCATCGCCTCGTGACGGGTCATTCCCTGGTGGTGTACGTACTCACGGATTCGTTCAAGACCAAGGAAAGCCGAGTGGCCCTCGTTCATATGGGTTACGGCAGGGTTGATTCCCAGGGCTCGAAGCGCCCGGATTCCGCCGATTCCCAGGAGTATTTCTTGTTTGATCCGCATCTCCCGGTCCCCTCCGTAGAGCGATGCCGTGATCCGCCGATCCTCGGGAGTGTTCTGCTCCACGTTGGCATCGAGGAGGTAGAGGCTGGTCCTGCCGATCCGGGCTTCCCAGACGCAGGCCGTGACAAGGGATGCGGGAAACTGAACGGTGATCGTTACATCGGTGCCGTCCTTGTGGGTCACTTTCCGGACAGGCATATTGTACCAGTCGTTCTCGGGGTAGCTTTCCTGCTGGAACCCGTCGGCGTTGAGGTACTGCTGAAAGTAGCCTTGCTGATAGAGAAGGCCCACCCCGACCAGGGGAAGCCCCAGATCGCTGGCGCTCTTCATGTGATCCCCCGAGAGGATTCCCAGTCCTCCCGAATAGATGGGGAGGCTCACATCAAGACCATACTCCATGGAAAAATAGGCGATGGTGTTTTTGCGGGAGCCCCGATACCAGGTATCCTTTCCGGATTTATACCGGCGAAAGCGATCCACCACGGTCCGCAGGGCTGCCAGGTAGGAATCGTCCCGGGAGAGAGCTTCGTAACGCTCCTGGCTTACCAGCCCCAGCATCCGCACAGGATTCTGGCCGCTTTTTACCCAAGCGTCGAAATCAAGCCTGATGAAAAGGTTGAGCGCGTCGTGGTTCCAGCTGAGCCACAGATCGTGGGCGATCTCTTCCAGGGGTTTGAGATCCTTGGGGATCTGGGGGCTCACGGTAAATTCTTGGTATTTCATACCAACAAACGGTATGGATGTGGCCCCGTTATGTCAACTGATTTTCTCGGGATGTTCGTCAACAATAGGCAGAAGAACGGCCCCTGCACCTGTTATATCCAGGGCGTTGATCTCCTGGACGGCCCGGTTCATGGCCTGCCGGGTGCAGGTGTGGGTTGTGATTACTACCGGAATGAGCTCCTGCCCCCGGGCCTGTTCGTTCTGGTGCAGGCTGGCAATGCTGATCTGCTCCCTGGCCAGGATGGTGCTGATTGCCGCCAGCACTCCCGGTTTGTCCACGGCCATGATGCGCAGGTAGAACCTGAGTTCTTCGCTTCCTGCGGGAAGTTGGCGGGTCTCGCCGTTTCGGTCGGGCCAAAAGCCGGTGTGGCCAAAGAGGGCAGGGGTGATACCCAGGGCAAGGCCCAGAATATCGGAGATTACCGCGCTGGCCGTGGGGTCTCCTCCGGCTCCCCGGCCGTAGAAGAGGGTATGGCCCACGGCGTGGCCGTAGATGCTCACGGCGTTAAAGGGGCCTTCCACCCAGGCCAGGGGGTGCTCCCGGGAAATGAACGCAGGGCCCACCCACATGGCAACGCCCAGGGGGGTGCGGTGCGCCACGGCGAGAAGCTTCACCACGTACCCCAGATCCCTGCCGGCGAGCACGTCCTGTTCATCGAGATTGTCGATCCCCGACACGGGTATATCGGTGAACTCCGGGGAGATTCCAAAGGCCAGGGAACTCATGATGGCGATCTTGTGAGCCGTGTCTCCGCCCTGGACGTCCAGGCTGGGATCTGCCTCGGCCAGGCCGATCTGCTGGGCCTGGTCCAGGGAATCGGCGTAGGAACTGCCTTTGTGGATCATTTCGCTGAGAATATAATTGCTTGTTCCGTTGAGAATTCCGTAGATTGCGTCGATCTCGTTGGCCAGGAGCCCGTCCGTTATGGCCCGGATAACGGGGATGCCCCCGGCGCAGCTGGCCTCAAAGCCGATGGTAAGGCCCTTTTCCCGGGCTTTGGCAAAGAGTTCCCGGCCATGGAGCGCCAGGAGTGCCTTGTTTGCCGTGACCACATGTTTTCCTGCATCCAGGGCGCGGGATATCAGGGTTCGGGGAAACTCCACTCCTCCTGCCAGTTCGATAATCACATCCAGGGTGGGATCGGCCAGGACCTCGTCCAGGTCGGAGCGAAAGATATCTTCCGGGATCCCCAGGCTGCGGGCATGATCAAACGATTTGTCCACCAGGGCAACAAGCTCAACCTCCACGCCGCTGCGGCGCAGGAGCAGCTCCTTATCCTGAAGAAGGATGCGGGCCGTTGCCCCTCCCACAGTTCCACATCCCACAAGGGCAGCCCGGATACGCTTTCTGGCACTCATGGGGCGCATGGTACGGACTGTTCCTGTCGTTGTCAACGAGGAGGGTCCCTGCTATGCTTCGCGATACCTATGGTGCAATCAATTGGAATTACCCTGGTCTCGGCTGATGTTGCACGGAAGATCGCCGGGACGGATCCCCGATTTGATCTCTTTGATCGTCCTCCAGGCGAACTTTCTCCCGGTGATGCATCGGCGGGGAAGGACTCAGCCGGAGCGGTGGCAGGGATACGTCCCCTGGTGATCGCTCTCTTGCCCGACTCCCTCGAAGCAGGGCGGCCTCGGGAAGATCTGGCGGGTTTCTTTCGCAACGGGAACTCCCGCAGGGAAGAGCCGGATCAGGCAGACCGGGAGATACCCGATGTGGAGACTCCGCTTTGTCTGGTCTGGGGGCACTGTCTTCTGGAGAGACTCTCCGGGGACGATCTCCTCCCGGCGGTGCTGGTGGATATGGAGAAGGGTGACTCCTCGCTGTTGCGCACGGCCCTGGCCCAGGAAGCCCGGGCCGGCCGCTACAGCTGGCGCGAGATGGACCGGATTTACCAGGCAGCCCGCGAGATCGGCGCCGACGATCCCGATGATCTGGTGAGCCCCTCCCGGCCCGTGGGGCCCTTGATAGTGCGGTATCGGGCTTTGCCGGAACGTCTGCAGGAAGCTCTGGAGAGGGACCTTCTGGATATGCGGACGGCTGAACGGGTCTCGGGACTTCCCGGGGAGCTCCTGCGGTCCGTGCTGGAACTGGCAGAGCCTCTCTCGTTCAGCCGTCGTCGCCAGTTCCTCACAGCGGCGGACGACCTCTGCCGGGGAGGGAAGAAGGCCTCCCTCGAGGAGATTCTCCGAGCGTTCTCCCGGGAAAACGCTGGCAGTGGGGGCCGGGCCGAGGAGGCCTTTCGGGAGCTTCTGAACTGCCGCTATCCCCGGTTGCGCCGCCTCGAGGGGGCTGTCCAGGCGGTTCAGCAGGGCCTCTTGCGGGGAAGCGGTGTCCGGCTGGAGCCACCTCCCCGTTTTGAGGGATCGCGCTACCGGATATCTTTCGAAGTGGGGTCGGTAGACGAATTGCGGCGCCGCCTGGGAGCGGTGCAGAAGATGGAGCATGAACTGGATGAATTGCTGGAACTACTATTCCAAGACCCTCTCGACGATTCTCTGGCACCCTGATCTCCCCGATGTTGAGGGATCTGCCCTGCGGCAGAGGGTGGAGCAGCGCATTGCCCGGCAGAATTTGCCTGTCGCCTCACGCTCCTGGGATGAAGTGGCCGGGAGTTCCCGGGATTCCCTGCCTCCCGAAGTGGCTTGCGCCGAGACCGTGGTGGTGCGTCCCGGAGGCCCCGCAGATTTTGGCCCCTGTCCGGGCACCCAGGGGCACCGGTGCTGCAATTATCTCACCCTGAACACCTATGTCGGCTGTACCCTGGGATGCACCTATTGCATCATGCAGAGCTATCTTCGCAACAGAACTCTCGAGGTCCTTCTGCCCCACCAGACCCAGCTTGAGCGGATTCGCCGCCTTGCCCGGGAGCGGCCAGGCGCGACGGTGCGTGTGGGGACCGGTGAGGTGGGTGACAGTCTCCTCTATGATCCCCTCTTTGACATATCCCGCCAGTTTGTAGAGGCCTTTGCAGATATTCCCAATCTCCGGTTCGAGCTGAAGACCAAGACCGATTACGTGGAGCATCTGCCCGAGGTTCCTCGGGGATCGTCCCTGGTGGTGGGGTTTTCCCTGAACCCGCCCGGCGTGGTGACTCGGGAAGAGGGGTGGGCAGCGACCCTGAACGAACGGCTCGCCGCCGCCCGGTGCGCCCTGGAGAAGGGATATCGCCTAGCGTTCCATTTTGATCCGATAATATATCATTCCGGGTGGCGCGAAGCTTACGGTGAGGTGGTGAAGCTTCTCGGAGAGTTTTCAGCGGCTCCTGTGGAGTGGGTGAGTCTGGGAACGCTCCGGTATCCCTTGTCCTTGCGCAGCGCGATAGAAGAACGGCCCTACGCTCTGGAGGAGTTCGTCCAATGCCGCGACGGAAAGATGCGCTATCTCCAGCCGTTGCGTGCCGGAATCTACCGGTTCATGCGGGATCAGCTTCGCCAGGCCCTTCCTGCAGCACCGGTGTATCTCTGTATGGAGAGCTCCTCTGTCTGGCGCGATTTTCTCCGGGAGCGGAGCGCTCCGGATCGGTCCGCCTCCCTGAAGCCGATCATGCGGCCTCTCGAGGGGTTCGAGCGGGGGTGCGGGATAACGTGGTAGACCTTGCAATGGAGGCGTTCATGGCAGAAGGAAAGGTGACATTACGAAGGTTGTTCCGGCCCGGTTCCTTCGTACGAAGGCCCTTCGCGGGGATTCTCCTGGTGTGGTGCCTCTTTGCAGGAGCTGGAGGCGTTCCTGTCGGACTGGGGGCGGAGGAAGCCCCTCCACCCTTTCGGGCGCCGCGAGTTCCTGCCCGTCAGGAGACGCTGGACCTCTTTGTTCGGGAGCTCCAGGGGGGGAGCCTTCGGGGCGAGACGGTGCGGGTGGTTCGCTACGGCCAGGCGGGGACGCTCGTGCGGCCGGGAGTTCTGGAACTGCCCCGGCAGGGACGAGCCTTTTCGCTTCAGCCCTACGATCTGGTGGCCCCCGTGGGACGGACCCTGGAAATCCGTCGTCTGCCGGGCTATCAGGGGCTTCTCGAGGCATCTCCAGCGTCGATGGTGATCGTGGTTTCGGAAACCCGCTTCGAGTTGCTTCATGGAAGGGTCCGGTGGATCGACGATCAGGGACAGGAGCTCCTGCTCTCCCTGGGAGAGACTCTCCTCTCGGGTCGGGGTGAGGTGGAGGTGGAGCGCAATGCTTCCGGGGGCGACAGTCTCCGCATCAAGGTACTGCGAGGGCGGTTTGAGCTCCAGCGGGGAGCGGAACTCCTGGCGGTTCTGGGAAGTGGTCAGGAGCGATCCCTTGATTTGAGGGAAGACGGGGTTGGTACCGCAGGAGAGGATCGCTTTACCCGGGCCCGGGAGAATCTGGAGCAGCTTCTGGAGGAATCTGTCCTGAGGGTGTACTCCGGGCCTTTGACGGGTGATGCTCTGAACACTCTCTGGAAGGCTGTTCTTGCTTTTGGGCCCCTCTACGCCCACGCCGAGGCCCAGGGGGTGGCGGAGATTCCTCATCCCGATGAAGCGCTGCGTTCCCTCGGTGAGGCCCTGCGGCTTTTAAAGGCCTTTTCTTTCAGGCCCGCTCGGTAAGCGCGGGCCTGGAGGTTCAGAAGAAGGTAGCCTTGGACTGATCGTCTTTTTTCTTCTTGATCCGTTCCAGGTAGGCTGTCTCTTCCCGTTCCACAGGCTTGATCATGTGTCCCTTGTAGCGTTTCAGCAGTACCCGCGATGTCCGGGCAAAAAACAGGACTTTTCTCGCTTCGTAGCCGCCCACATCTTTGCTGACAACGGGAATCTTCTCGGTTTCAAGAAAATCCAGGGCAAACTTTATGTTGCTTTCAGGGATTCGCCCGCTACTGGTATTGTGAAGGACATGGCCCCCACCGAAGACCTTGGCCACCAGGTTTTCCCGCCGTGATCCCTTTTTGATGAGATCGTTGATGATGAGCTCCATGGCGAACATACCGTAGCGGCCCGATGACTCCCGGTAGTAGTCAGAGCTGTGGAGTTCGCCGGGAAGCATGAAGTGGTTCATCCCGCCCTGCATTTTTACAGGGTCGTAGAATGCCACGGCGATGCAACTGCCGAGAATCGTAGCGATTATGATGTCTTCGCCGGTGGAGTAATACTCTCCCGGGTGGATTGTCGAGGTGGTGTACCCAAAGCGTTGATCAAAGTGAGTGTACATCGTCTTTTTTCACATCGTGCCAAATACCATTGCTAAATAAAAACCGGCAAAATAAAAACCGGATATCACTATAATACTGCAAAAAGCCGGCAGTTGTGTACTGTGTGATACCGGTGGCCCACGGTTGCGTGGCCCCTTTCCGCTTTTTTAAAAAAGGGTCACATCGCCTGAGGCAACACCATCTTCCACGGTGAACCCGGCGAGCTCCCCGGCTTGTTGCTTGTGGGTGAAGATGGTGAACCGTTCGATGATCTCCCGCAATCGGGTGTCCTCAATGGTCCAGTCCTCCAGGTTCTCCTCTTTCAGGACTTCCTGATAGCGGGTCTCGATGGTGTGCCTCATGGCCGCCAGTTGCTCCTTGAGACGCCGAATTTCGCTGCTGGTGTTTTGCAGCTTTTTTCCGTTCTCTTTGCTTTGCCTGAAAACAGCAAAAAATCGCTCTGTGAAGAGGGAGAATCCGCTGATAATCTTGTTGACCTGTTCCCGGCTTGCCTCAAGATGGCGATAGTGATCTTTCATGTCCTGCTGGAAGGTATCGGCAAAACGGGCCTCCTCCTGGTAGAGGGTGCGGTAATTGTCCATGACCGTGGCTGTGGACTCGATAAACTCCTGGGTGACGGTCAGTGAGCTTTCTACGTCGTTGCCGATTTTTTGCGTGAGTTTTGTCATGTGCTCCGTGCTTGTGCCCATGGCGCGGAGGACGCTCTGTTTTGCCACCTCAATCCGGGCTGCAATGTCTATGCTGCGGAAGCGGTTCACCAGGGTATGGAAGGTGCGGAAGGTATTCTGCAGCTCCTCCACATTGCCGGTGATCATCTCGGACTGGGAGAGCAGGTGGGCTTTTCGGCGGAGATTGGTGTTGAGATCGCTCACCAGCTCTTCAAGGATCCCCGAGATCTCTGTCATGAGAGCATCGAAGGAGATCTCCTCCTTGTTGGGAAGAACTACCGTTCCTCTCACGAACTCTTTCCGTTCCCGGTCCAGCTCTTCCAGGCGCTCTTCTGCATCCACCGTGAGGGTCATGAAGGTGCCCAGGCTTTCATCAATCTGGCGGGCCACATCCTCGATCAGGGATTCTGCCAAAGGAGGAATCTGCCTGAGGAAAGCCAGTTCATCGAGAAGTTCCGAGCGGCCCTCAAGGGTTTCCTCGGGCTTGATTACTTCCAGGGCCATGATGATGTGGTCGATTGATTGCCGAATCAAATCCTGAAGCTGAATCGCTTCCATCATTCGGTTGATCGGTTGCTTCAGATCCCGTGATTTATCCCGTAACTCCTGGGACCCTGTGATGAGGCTCTCCACGGCGCGTTCAAAATCTTCAAAGCTTTGGGTCATGCGGGTCTGGAAGGAGACAAAGAACGACTCCTGGGCAGACCGGGTCTCCTCCAGTTCATTCTCAAACCCCGAAAAGCTGCTGATGAGATCCTTACCAGCCTTGGAGACGGTATCGCTCAGGGCGATTGTCTTGTTGGAGAGACGCTTGAGCTCCTCTGTAATGTAGCTGAAGGCTCGTCCGGCGTTCCCTGCCTTGAGGGCCACTGTCATGGCGTTGAGGGAGACGATTTCCATGTCTTCGCTATCGAGTTTGATCTGATCGATCGATGAGGAAATGGTTTCCAGACTGGTCACAGCCGATCGCAGCTGATCGAAGAGCGCTGTCTCCCGCTCTGAAAGGGCCTGGAATCGGGATTCCCAGTCCCGGACCGCCCGGTTCGTCTCGGCCAGAAGGGTGCTGGATCCGGAACTCCCCGGTGCGGTGGCCCCTTGAGTATCGGCCATGGTCCGAATTGCGTCATCGGAGCGGGTCAGGCTTTGCTGCATCTCCTGAACCAGGGCGGGCAGGGCGCGGGAGAGTTCCAGAAAGACCTTCTCCGTGTCTTTCTCGATTGATTTCAGCGATTGAACGAGAGTTTCTGTCTGATCGTAGGGCAGGGCTGTCATAAGTACATCCATGATATGCCAGGAACCCGGTTCTAGGCAATCAAAAAAACCGGCCTGCCCTGGCGGGCACGACCGGTTTGGTGGGGGAAGGAATCCCGCCACGGCTCAGCCGCTGCGGGAGGGCCCTTTTACTGCTGAAAAGGATCGATGTCGATGTTGAGAGCTTCCTCGGTCTCGATATCGAAGACCACGACCTTCTCCATGTTGGGGGTGAGCTTTATGGAATCGCCCACCTGAACCATATGTGAGGGCGGAACACGCACCACCAGCTGGTTGCTGCCGGTGTTCACATAGATGTGGATCTCCGCTCCCAGGGGCTCAACCACCTCGACAGAAGCGCTTATGGTTGTGTTTTCGGGGGCATCGTCGGCAGCATAGACCATGTCTTCGGGACGGATGCCGAAGATGATCTCCTTGCCGACCTTGTCCTTGGAAACCTGGGCCACTTTGCCGGTGAGTTCGATCTTGAAGTTGCCCTCGTCACCGTAGAGCTTGCCGTTTTCCTCGGTCACTTTCATGGTGAGGAAGTTCATGGCGGGAGAGCCGATGAAGCCGGCAACGAAGCGGTTGGTGGGATAGTTGTAGAGGGTCAGGGGATCTCCGATCTGCATGATCACCCCGTCTTTCATCACGACGATCTTGTCTCCCATGGTCATGGCCTCAACCTGATCGTGGGTAACGTAGATCATTGTTGCGTTGAGCCGGGTGTGAAGGCTGGAGATCTCTGCCCGCATCTGAACGCGGAGCTTTGCATCCAGGTTGGAGAGGGGCTCGTCGAAGAGGAACACCTTGGGATGACGCACGATGGCGCGACCCACAGCAACGCGCTGGCGCTGGCCTCCCGAGAGTTGCTTGGGCTTGCGGTCCAGAAGAGCCTCGATATCCAGGATACGGGCAGCCTCGTTGACCCGGGCCTGAATGTCTGCCTTGTCGAACTTCCGGATTTTCAGACCAAAGGCCATGTTGTCGTGGACGGTCATGTGGGGATAGAGGGCATAGTTCTGGAAAACCATGGCGATATCCCGGTCTTTTGGGGGAGTGTCGTTGACCCGTTTCTCGTCAATGGTGAGATCGCCCGAGCTGATGTCCTCAAGCCCTGCCACCATACGGAGGGTTGTGGTCTTTCCGCACCCCGAGGGACCAACCAGAACCACAAACTCCCGATCCTTGATATGGATGTTTGCGTCTTTTACTGCATGAAACCCGTTGTCGTACACCTTGTTGATGTTTTTCAAATCTACCGTTGCCATAGGGCACCTCCAAAATATTTTATCGGGTGTCAGTGTAGGCTGAGATTGTTGAACTGTCAAATCCTAGTGGTCGTCGGGGCGAAAAAAACCGGCGATCAATCGCCCCGCTGGTCGTACCAGCGCAGCAAGAGATTGCCCAGGCGTTCGCCTGGCGTGGTTTCGGTGATGGAATCCTGCTCCAGATCCGCTTCGCGCAGCAGGAAGGGAAGTACCACCGCCTCCCGTGCTTCGTCCCAGTAGCGGGGTCTGGCGCCGGGGAAATGGAGTGTTTCCGGCTCGGGAATTCTTCCCGCCAGCTGAGGGTAGATGGTCCGGGTCATCCAGACGTTCACCTCGGGCAGGATAGAGAAGCCGCCAAAAAAGCCGAAGGTATCAATGCGCTGATCAATCTTGTAATCGATAAGGCGCGTCTGGGTCTCTTCCGATGTAATCCACTGGAGGAACTTCCTGGCCCTGGATTCCCGGGCGGTTCTTGCGGGAATGCCGGCGTAAACCAGGTTCTCCAGAACAGGAATGGAGCCGTCCTCACGGCGGAGCCATCGAAAATCCCAGGAATCGCTGGCGAAAAAGCTCCAGTCGAACAGTTCATCTGCGGGAAGATACACAGCGAGCACCCGGTTGTTCTCAAGCTGACGGTACCAGGGTTCGTAGAGGTACCGGGTGCGGTAGTCCTGCTCCTCCCGGGCCGAGCCGTTCCACTGCTCCTGGCGCTCCCGGATTGCGGAAAAGGCCCTGTCGAAGGGTTCGGCCTGCCACCGGGGGCCGCCGGAAGGGTGAGGCTCCGGTACCATGCCTTCGATGCGGGCCATCTCGTAGAGAAATCGGGGGTTCGAAGTGGGGGCGAACTTCAGGGGGGGCGCCTGGCGTGCCATCTCCGGTTGCGGCCCCAGGGCTGTTCCTATTTCTTCGGGTGTAACTGCAAAGGGCCGGGTTATCTGCGCGCGGGAGTTCTTGAAGACGATTGCTCCCAGGCTGAAGGCCAGAGGCGTCCAGGGAGACTCGTCTTTCCGGGATATCATCACCGCCCGGGTGGGCGGGTTGTTTACCCACTGGCCGATCACCACATCGGCGTCGACACGTTGCTGGGTGAGCGCCTCGGTGAGATTCTCCACGTAGCGAAACCGGAGGGGCTCGCCGGTTTCGTGGCGGTAAAGTTCTGCCAGCAGGGCCGCATCGGTGTGATTGCTCCAGAGGGTAAGGGGCTCTGCAGGTTTTCCGCACCCTCCCAAAAGGATTATCAGAAGAATGACCAGAGGGATGATCGGAGGAATGGTTGCCGTCAGCCCTGGCGTAACCAGCCCCGCCGTCAGGAAGCGCCCCCGGCAGGTGGCAGTCCGGCCGGTTTTCTGGAGACGGGGCCTTGTCATGCCTCGATGGATTCCTGCAGGAAGTTTGTGTGCGGGCCTGGCTGTTCTCCCAGCGCTTCCGCCACGGAAAAGATCGTCTCGTAGAGTTCCGGCAGATCTTCCTGGTCGATGCCTGCAAAGGCTACACGAAGGTAGCTTTGACCCACCGATATTACGCCCACGCCCGCATCAAGGAGGGCCAGACGGAGCTCTTCGGCATTATGAGGGGTGCAGTAGAAACTCATGAAATAGCCGGAGTTGCACGGCAGGGGCTTGAGCATGGGGGCTCGCTGCTGCGCTTCCTGGTTTTCCAGAATCTGGTGAAGTGTTTCGTAGCGGGCTTGAAGGATATCCCGGGCAGTCCGTTTTTGGGCCTGGTAGGTTTCGCTTCTGAGGAGGCGCAGAAGCACGGACTGCGCCGGAGTGCAGGAGTTGCTCACGGTTCCGCGCACCAGGCCGGCCACTTTTTTCTCCAGCGCTTCTGCCTGGTCATCGGTTATTCCCTTGAAGCCGCAGGTGAGAAAGCCAACCCGGAAGCCCCAGGCGAAGTCCTCTTTTGATGCGCCATCGATCTTCACTGCCAGCAGGTTGGGGTGGGCCTGGGCAAACTCTCCGAAGATTGAGTACGGGTAGGCCTCTTTGTCGTAGACGAGCCCGAAGTAGGCATCGTCGGCGATAAGCAGGACCGGTACCGATTCTGCCAGGTTCACCAGAGTTTGTTTTATGAAGGCCACGTCCTCCGGTGAGGGGGTGAACCCTGCGGGGTTGTTGGGGAAATTGAGGAGGACCACCAGCTTGCCGCTTCCTGCGGCGGCGCGGGCTCCGTCGGCGAAGGCTCGCCTGTTAAATCGGTAGTTCTCGTTGAAAAAGGAAAACTCCCGGAGGCGGCACTGACGACGCTCTTCGAAGATAAGGCGGTAGTTGCCCCAGAAGAGGTCGGGGATGAGCACCACATCGCCGGGGTCCACAAAGAGATCGGCCGTGAGGGAGATGCCCGCCGTGAGTCCGGGAACGACCACGGGGGTGGTTGTTTTGACCCCCCGGAGGAGAGGGTTTTTCTCTGCCAGAAGATCCTGCCAGGTCGTGCGGAGATCGGGGATGCCTGCTGTGGGTGAATAGGGAACGGCCTCCCGGGCCGAGAGGGGCTGGGTCAGCTCTCTGAGCAAAGGGAGCGTCATGGGCTCGCCCTTTTCGTAGGCCATGCCCACGGTGGCATCGAAGCGAACGCCCCGTGTGCGGGCCTCGGCACTTTGCGCAACGATCCCCTTGGGGAAGAAGATCCGCTTACCCAGGTCGGAAAAAAGACGCATCACCACCGACCCTTCCAGGCGTGCGTTGAGATCCACAGCAAGACTATTCATAGACGAACTATAAACGATATCATAATTGACGGTAAAGGTCAGTATCGCGTAAGGTTTGCTGGTGGCAAAAGACGGAGTTCAGCGTAAGGGCACAGAAAAACCTCAGGGAGCGGCGGAAAAGGATTCCGGGCCAAATGGGATCCTTGAGCGCATCCTGGGGATATTTCTCGGCTTCGGTGATCCCGAACGGGATCGCAAGCGTGCGTTAAAGGCACTTGGAAAGAGCCTCTCCAAGGATCGTTTCAAGTTTTACAAGCCCCGGGGATCTCAGGTGGAGGCTCCCCTGGCCCGGATGCTCTACGATACCTATCGGGCTGTCTATGCCGTGCGGAAACTGGTGCAACCCTCGGATACTTCGGGCGCGCTGAAGCTCCTTGTTATTGAATCCCGCATGACCGATCACCAGTACGAGCTGAAAGAGCAAATGGAGGAGCGAGCCCTCCGGGAACGGGCAAAAACGCGGGAGGTCAAGGAGCTGGCCGAGGAGGTGCGGGACACCCTGATCGATTTTGTGGGTGCCTTCGATGCCAACCGTGTGAAAGAGATCAACGCGATCTACAACGAGCTGCGAGCCTTTGTGCAGTTCTGCAATTTCGACTACTACTTCACACTTCGCAAGTTCGATTCAGCCATCAGCGAGGATTCCTTCAGCTACAAACCAAAATTCGATTCGATCGATGCCGAATATGTGGTGGATGACTTGCGGGATTTCCAGGAGTTTCTCTATAGCTTGCCCCTGGAAACGGACTGGCAGCGTCTCTTCGATCTGCTCTCCTCCTATCGAGGTGTTGAGGTTGTGGATCGTGACGCCTGGCAGAAGGTGGTTAAAACCCTGCGCCTGGTTTCGGAGTCGCGGATCCTGGAGCGGATTGTCCAGCATTCTGCGGAGGATCCCGATTGGGTGGCCAAGCCGACAGTACACAACACCAGGATCGTCGAGCCCTATCTGAACGAACTCAAGACCAACGTCGAGGGAGTGCTCCAGAAACTGGTAAAGGAGCGCCGAAACAACCGGATCGAGAAGCTGGTTCATCAGGTCTTCGGCACCACCGTGGTGGCCCGCACCAAGAACTACACTGCCAAGGCGAACGTGATCTTCCAGAAGAGCGATGTCGAGGGGTTCCTCCATACCGATTCCCTGAATTATCTTAAAGCCTATCTTCTGGATTACTTCAAGAAGGATATGCGCGAGATCGTGCAGGATCTCCTGATCGTCCGGGGAAAGTGGGTTACCAGCGTCCAGGCCCAGCAGGTTTCCGATGCCTACCACGGAGTTCTGGCTGTATCGGAGCAGATCATCAAGCTTGACGACAGCCTGGCCGATGAAGGCGAGCTGGGTCAGCGCCTTCGCCGTGCTGCCGGACGGGTGGTAGAACGGGACCCGGGCACCCAGAAGCAGCTCAAGGAGCTGGTGAAAACGATCAATCAGGAGGCGGAACGGCTGGTTACCGAGGCGGCCCAGAATCTGATCGTTATCGGAAAAAACCTGAAAGCTCTGGTAGACGATGTGGAGCGGAAAGAGCCCTCGATGATTATCAACTGGAAGGAGCTGGACGCGGCCATCGAGGAGGACCTGCGCGAGCAGATGTCTGCTCTCTACCGCCAGCTCTATTACCTGGTGCAGTTGCTGCAGGTCTATACTGCAAAATCCTGAGCGCCCGGAGCATAGGCCGGTCAGGAGTTCATCAGTTCAGAAGTTTATCAGTTCAGAAGTTTATCAGGGAGGAGGGATCTTCCCTGACCGGGCCTGTTTCTGCTCCAGTGCGATCAGGTGTTGTTTTGCGCGGCGCCCCTGTTGGGCCGGAATGGTCCGGGTTGCATAGTTTCCGGTGCCTCCTGCGGCGGGCACTACCCGGTGGCAGGGGACGATAACCGCGATGGGGTTGCGGCCCACGGCGTTTCCCACGGCCCGGGCCGCATCGCGACGGCCGATTTTTCGTGCCAGCTCCCCGTAGGTGATAGTGCTTCCATAGGATAGTTTCTGCATGGCCTGCCACACGGCGTGCTGGAACTCCGTTCCCTCCATATGCAGGGCCAGGGAGAACTGGTCCCGCTTCCCCGAGAAGTATTGCTCCAGTTGGTACTCCACTTCACCGCAGGCATACTTGTTGTCCTCCCAGGAGCCCTGGGGCAGGAGCTCCCGGAAATCCCGGTAACTTGCACGGTGGACAACACCTTGCCGATCTACAGCAAGAAAGAGATCTCCCGCCGGAGATCGGTACCGATGGGTATACCAGTTTATTCCACGAGGTACCATGGCGGAAATCGTATCACTGGTGGGGATCAAGGACAACCGGGTCGGGCTGCGCCTCCGCTTCTGCGTCTGGCGCAGGAGGGAGTATCCGGGTTCGCAACGTTTCGATACCCCGTCCCGTGAGGGCCGAGACCTGGAGGACCTCATCGTCCCGGTTGAGGAAGGGCTGGAGGAGGAGTTCTGCCTGCTCCATATCGGGACAGGTGTCGACTTTGTTCAGTACGATGATTCGGGGCAGGAGATGGGCTCCCAGTTTCTGCAGGATATCCTGGGTGGTTTTGATTTGCAGCGGGGCTTCCGGGTCGGCTGCGTCCACCACCAGGAGCAGGAGGTCTGCCTCCAGGGCTTCTTCCAGGGTCGAGTGGAAGGCGTTGATCAGTTCCGGAGGGAGGTTTCTGATAAACCCTACGGTGTCTGTGAGGAGTACCGACTGGTCCGGTCCCGCCGTAAGGCGTCGGGTAACGGGGTCCAGCGTGGCAAAGAGCTGATCGGCACTGCGCACCCGGGCGTTTGCCAGGGCATTCAGCAGGGTTGATTTCCCTGCATTGGTGTACCCCACCAGAGCAACCCGCCGCACTCCCTCGCGGCGTTCCCGCCGTAGTGCCCGCTGACGGCCCACCTTATCCAGGGCTCTGCGGGCGGTGAGGACTCGTTTTTTGAGCTGGCGTCGATCCATTTCGATCTGTTTTTCCCCTTCGCCCCGGGCCAGGCGGCTGCCTCCTCCCTGACGGGACAGGTGCTGCCACATCCCGGCCAGGTGAGACTGGGCGTACTCAGCCCGGGCCAGTTCAACCTGAAGTTGCGCCTCCCTGGTGCGTGCGCGGCGGGCGAAGATTTCCAGGATCACAGCGTGGCGGTCATAGATCTCCCGCTGGGCCCGGCGGCTCCAGTTTCGCATTTGTACCGGCGTGAGAGGCTGGTCAAAGACGATGATCCGGGCTTCCTCGTCGTCGGCGCTAGCGATGATGCGGTCAGCCTGGCCTGTTCCCAGATAGAGCGCCGGTTTGGGGGCTCTCAGGCGGACAAGTTCCCGGCCCACCACCAGGAGGCCTGCCGTTTTGCAGAGGCGTTCCATTTCCTGGAGGCTGGCTTCGGCGCTGGAGCGTTCCTCGGTTGTGAAGGACCCCACCAGGTAGGTCCTGTTCGCCTGCTGCTCGTCTTCGGCGGGAGATATTGATTGTATCATCACTTCTGGTCCTTTTTGCCGGAGGGCTTTTTGTGGTATAGTCTGTGCCGTGGCAAGGTATTCTTCATCTGGACGGGGGGCATCTGGCAGGGAGGCTGATCCTGCTTCATCCTGCGGTACTTCACCCGATCGGGCGCCCAACTGTTTGCGGTGCCGACATTTTTCCGTCACCTGGAACACCCGGTTTCCCCGGGCCTGTCGCCTCTTTGGGGTCCAGACCCGGCGCATGCCCAGCGCGGTGGTGTACGAAAGCACCGGCCGGCATTGCCCGGGGTTTGAGGCTGCTCCGGCACATCGCTCTGACCGCTAGCGGTCAGCCCGGGAGTTCGAACCCGGGGGGTGCTGTTTCCGGTAGGCCTCCCAGCTTGTACGCACCAGGGTGGGGCCATCGCTGAAGGAGGGGCTCCACTGGAGAAGGTCCCTGGCCAGGGCTGCCGAAGCCACCAGCCGGGCCGGGTCTCCGGGGCGGCGGGGGACCTCCTGGACCGGAATGGCTTGCCCGGTGATCTCCCGGGCTGCAGAGACCATCTCCTGAACGCTCAGGCCCGCCTCGCTTCCCAGGTTTACCGTGAGCGAGGCGTTCTTGCTGGTGATGTACTCCAGGGCGCGCAGGTGGGCGTCGGCCAGGTCGGTCACGTGGATATAGTCCCGCACACCCGTGCCGTCGGGGGTTTCATAATCGGTGCCAAAAATCTTCAGCTCCTGCCGCAGGCCGGCAGCAACTTCCATGATCACCGGCAGAAGGTTGGCAGGGCTTTGCTCCAGTCCGCAGACTTCTCCCTCGGGATCGTAGCCGGCGGCGTTGAAGTAGCGCAGCGCTGCAAACCGCACGCCCCGCAACTGATCGTACCAGGCCAGAAGGCGCTCGATCTCGAGCTTTGTGAAGCCGTAGAAGTTTTCCGGCCGGGTGGGGTGGTTTTCGTCGATCGGCAGGTATTCCGGCTCCCCGTAGACGGCGGCGCTGGAAGAGAACACCAGGGCTTTTACACCTGCGGCGGTCATGGCGTTGAGAATGTTCACCGTGCCGTTCAGGTTGTTGATTGCGTATTTCTCGGGAGATTCCATGGATTCTCCCGCCGCCTTGAAGGCCGCCAGATGAATCACGGCCTCCTGGCCCTGCAGGGCTGCCTCGATCTGGGCGGGGATCAAGATGTCTCCGTGAACGAAGGCCGTGTCGGGTTGCAGGTTTTCCCGGAGGCCACTGGAGAGATTATCAAAAACCGTAATGGCGTGACCTGATCGGCGCAACGCCTTCACCACGTGGCTGCCGATATAGCCGGCACCACCAATTACCAATACCTTCACGGATACAGAGCCTAGTCTGTCCTGCCGGGGCGGTCAAGTATGCCCTGGAGGGGAGGGGCGGATCGCGTCTGGACAGTTTTCGCGCCCTCGTGAATACTGGTGCTTCCGGTATAGGCCTGCGTGGATACTGATATATCTGCGCCGAAAGGAGTGTTTTGTGTCTCACGATTTTTCGATTGCCCGCTTGGGCGAGGCAACCATCCCATCGCCCATTCCCTACGCCAGCGAAAAGGGAACGGACATGGCTAACTACGTGGGTGACGACGAGCGGATCATCTTTAACCCTGCCCTGTCCCGATCTGCTTCGGAGCAGCCCGTGTCGGGCCAGAGTTTGCTTGAAGTGGCGGGGCCCCGAAGGAATATTTATTTTTCCCCGGGTCATGTCCACGCCGGGGTGATCACCTGCGGGGGACTGTGCCCGGGAATCAACGATGTTATCCGGGCAATCACCCGGTGTCTCTGGTATCGCTACGGCGTACGGCGCATTACGGGACTTCGTTTTGGGTATCCCGGGCTTCTCCCCGAGACGGCCGAGCCCACGATTGCTCTGGATCCTGATGTGGTGGATGATATCCACAAGATTGGTGGAACCGTTCTGGGATCAAGCCGGGGCGGGGGAACCCGAACGGGAGAGATTGTTGATGCGCTGGAGCGCCTGAACCTCAACATGCTCTTCACGATCGGCGGCGACGGCACCCAAAAGGGAGCACTGGCCATTGCCGAGGAGATCGAACGGCGAAATCTGCGGATAACCGTCGTGGGAATTCCCAAAACGATCGATAACGATTTCAGTTTTATCGAGCGATCCTTCGGTTTTGAGACCGCCGTGGCCGAAGCTGCTCAGGCCGTGGCAGCCGCTCACACCGAGGCTCATTCGGCGATTAACGGGATCGGTCTGGTGAAGGTGATGGGACGCGAGAGTGGCTTTATCGCGGCGCATACCGCCCTGGCGAGTCATGAGGCAAACTTTGTGCTGATTCCCGAGGTCCCTTTCTCTCTGGAGGGTGATCGAGGGCTCCTGCGGCTTCTGGAACGGCGTCTCGATGCGCGACGACACGCCGTGATTATCGTTGCCGAGGGAGCTGGTCAGGATTTGCTTCCGGATTCATCGGGCAGTGATGCCAGTGGAAACCGGAAGCTTGTCGATATTGGCCTCTTTCTGAAGGATGAAATATCCCGACACTTTGCCGATCGGGGCAAGCCCTTTACGCTGAAGTATATCGATCCCAGCTACATGATCCGGAGCGCCGTGGCGGCCCCCACGGACAGTGTCTATTGCTCGCGTCTGGGGAATAACGCTGTTCATGCGGCCATGTCGGGACGGACCAGGATGCTCGTGGGGCTTGTGAACGATTTCTTCGTCCATATTCCCATGGCTGTGGCGGTGTCGCGCCGCAAGCAGGTGGATCGCGAGGGAAATCTCTGGCGGGATGTTCTGGAGGCCACCCACCAGCCCATGCAGATCGGACAGGGCTAGGGAGCCCTGTGGCGGAAGGTGGTCAGGAATGATTGGTCAGAAAATCGGACCTGATCACCAGGTGCCAGGCAGATGACCAGGTGCCAGGCAGATGACCAAGCACATCACCAGGCAGGCGATTTAAAAAGACAAAAAAAAGGGCCGACACTGACTGTCGGCCTTTGACACCCCAGCTGATGCACGCCATGACCGTGCAGTCAATCTGGAATCCTTTGATTTTACCGCAAACGCGGTTGGAAAAAGAAGATTATGTCTCCCGTACAACGCTGGCCCCGGGCCATGCTCAGGACCAGCCTTCCTCTTTAGGTGGCGCTTCCGTCATCTTCTACCCTCCCGGGAAGGGGCCGATCCACCTTCCCTATCCACTTTAAATATCGCACACCCCCCGGGGGTTGTCAAATTTTTTGATGCTTCTTTTTGCACTTTGTGGCCTATCCGGCGTTGACTCCCAGAAGCCGCGCAAAGGCCTGGAGTTCCGCTCCGGGGGAGCCGGTAAGAAGCTCTGTGGTGAGCATTTTCCCGAGCTGGACCCCTTCCTGATCAAAGCTGTTCAGGTTCCAGGCCAGACCCTGGAACATCACCTTGTTCTCGTAGTGTGCCAGGAGTGCTCCCAGGGCCTCGGGGGTGAGCTGCTCTCCCACGATAAGGGTGGAGGGACGCCCTCCGGGAAAATGTTTGTTGGGGTTTTCGTGGGCCCGGCCTTTCGCGAAGGCCACGATCTGGGCGGCCAGGTTTGCTTTCAGCTTTGTCTGGCTTGTGGAGCCCTCGAAGGTTGTATCCTGGCCCTGCTGGGAGTCGCGGAACCCGATAAACTGGAGGGGGACCGGGGTTGTTCCCTGGTGAAGAAGCTGGTAGAAGCTGTGCTGGCCGTTGGTTCCGGGTTCGCCAAAAACCAGGGGCCCCGTCTGGTAGTTCAGGGCCTCGCCGTGGCGGTTAACGCGCTTCCCGTTGGATTCCATATCGAGCTGCTGCAGATGGGCCGGGAAGCGCGAGAGGGCCTGGCTGTAGGGCAGGACCGCTGTGGCTGCCATGGCCAGGACGTTCCGCTCGTAGAGCCCGAGGAGGGCGTCCAGGAGGGCGGCGTTTTTCCTGATATCTGGCTCCAGAGCGGCCCGGTCGGCCTGGTGGGCGCCGTCGAGAAGGCGCTGGAAGATCCGGGGGCCGAAGGCGATGCCCAGAATGACGCCTCCCACGGCGCTGGTGGCGGAATAGCGGCCGCCAATGTAATCATCGATGAAAAAGCTCTCCAGATATCCCCCGTTGTGCGCCATGGGGCTGGTTTCGGAGGTTACCGCCACGGTGTGCTTTTTAAGGTCCAGTCCCGGAGCGCGTCGTGCCGCAAGCTCGGCCACAAACTGCTCGTTTGTGAGGGTCTCCTGGGTGGTGCCGCTCTTGCTCACCAGTACGAAGAGGGTGCGCTCGAAGTCGATATCGGCCAGGACCGCTGCGGCGTCGTCGGGATCCACGTTGGAGATAAACCGGGCCTCCAGGAGCGGCTCCGATTCCGCCCGGTGCGCACGGACCCAGTCGGCCAGGGCCAGATAGAGCGCCCGGGGCCCCAGGTCAGAACCGCCGATGCCGATCTGGACCACCGTGGTGAAGGGTTTTCCTGTGGAGCCCTTCCGGGAGCCGTCGCGAACGCTCTGGGCAAACGCATTGAACCGGTTCTGCTGTTCCAGGTAGAACTCGCGCTGGTTTCTGCCTTCCAGGATGACCTCCGCACCGAGCTGACCCCGGAGGAGATGGTGCAGGACCAGGCGGTTTTCGCCGGTGTTCATGCGCTCTCCCTCGGCCAGGGCGCGATATTTTTCCAAAAGTTGCTGCTCCTGTGCCAGTTCTTCCAGAATATCCAGGGTTTTTTCTTCCAGGGGTGCTGCTGCCCAGGAGAGGGTGAGTCCCGCCGCCAGAGGGGTCTGGCAGGTTTCTACCCGTTCGGCCGTGAGGCTGGTTACGTCAAAGGGCCGGGTTTCCAGCAGCCGGTGGTAGGCCCTGGTTTGATCAAGGTTTTTGTAGGTGAGCATTGGTTCCTCCCTCAGGGAGTATAACGGAGCGACACCGCCAAAACCAACCCCGACGGAAGAATCCTCTTGCCAGAGGGGGGGGGGCGGTTCTGCCAGGTACGGTGACACGCAGGGGACCTCTGCGGTACGGTGAGGAAAATAATATTACGAGGAGCGCCGACGATGAAACCAACGCTGGTTGTTCTGGCTGCAGGAATGGGAAGCCGCTACGGAGGGGTCAAGCAGATAGACCCGGTGGGTATGAACGGTGAGGCGATCATCGACTATTCGATCTACGATGCGATCAGGGCGGGATTCAACCGGGTGATCTTTGTGATTCGCCGGGAGATCGAGGAGGACGTGAAGGCCTTCTTTGCAGGAAAGTTCCCGCCGGAGCTTCAGGTTGACTATGTGTATCAGGATCTTTCTGATCTGCCGGGAGGGGCCCAGGTTCCGCCGGGACGGAGCAAGCCCTGGGGAACGGGCCACGCCATGCTGGCAGCCCGTGATAGTGTGGATGCTCCCTTCGCGGTGATCAACGGCGATGATTTTTACGGTCGTCCCGCGCTTGTTGCCATGGCGGAGTACCTTTCGCAGCGTTCTCCCGACGATCGCGACTACGCCATGGTGGGGTACCGTCTGGACCGAACCCTCTCGGAAAACGGTACGGTCTCCCGGGGTATTGTGACTCACGATGACCAGGGGTGGCTCACCTCAATTGTTGAGCACACCAGGCTGGTGCGGCAGGGCGACCAGGGGATCGCCAGCCTGGACGATCAGGATCAGGTGGCGGAATGGTTCCAGGGCCAGGAGCCGGTGAGCATGAACCTCTTCGGGTTTACTCCGGCCGCCATGGACCAGTTCTGGCAAGAGTTCGGGGGGTTTCTGGAGGATCGCGGAGGAGAGCCCAAGAGCGAGTTTTATATCCCCTACGGCATGAACCGACTAAACCGCGCAGGAAAGGCCCGCATGAAGGTTCTGCGCAGCGATTCCGAGTGGTTCGGTGTGACCTACCAGGAGGATCGTCCCCAGGTGGTGGCCCGTATTGGTGCGCTGATCGAGGCCGGAGACTATCCCCGGGCCTTGTGGCCGTATCGGGCTTAGGGATCGTCCATCGTCCCCGGGGATTCCCGGGGATTTACGGGGATTTACGGAGCCGCCTGGTTTTGGCCGATCTGGTTCGTATCCTGATGGTCCGGATCAAGGGAAAACCCTTGCGGTTGTTCCCGGATCAGGCGGCGGCATCGTTCCACCCCCGCCTGATATTCGGGGTTGCCCGGCATCGCCTGGAGCGCCGCCTCGTAGCAACTGAGGGCCTGATGGGTCTGGTTGTCTTCCATATAGGCCTCGGCGATCAGCCCCTGGATCCACCCCTCCCGGTCCCGTTCCCAGGCGTTGTGAAAGCAGAAGATCGCTTTCCGGGTGTGGTGGTGCTCCTGGAAGACCTGGCCCAGGCGTATCCATGCGGTGGAGCGGTCCTTTTCGTCGATCGCACGATCCACAGCCCGTCGTAACGCTGCGGAGCTGCGCAGGAGATCTCCTTCTTCGATGTATGCATCGGCCCGTTTGAGCCAGGCGCTGCCGCTGAACCGCACAGGATCTGCCAGAAACTGCTCCAGCTCCTCCTTGCTATCGGTATTTTCCCCGAAGAGGTCCATCTGCTCGCTGGCGTCGGCGTCGTAGATGCGGTAGGCGATCACCGTTTTATTGGCGCGTTCCACGATATGCAACGATGCCGGGGTCTCGTCGACGATCTCGGCCTCGTAGTAGCGGAGCCCCAGCCAGGCAAGCCAGCGGCCGGCCTCTTTTTCTTCCAGCGAGGGCAGGAGCGGCGAGACCGCATCGACGGAGTCCAGGAAAGAGGTGTCCTGGTAACATCCCCGAAGCCAGCTTTTCCGTGCTCCCGGAAACCGCTTGACCAGGGGTTTTACCCACCACCAGTACGGTCCGAAATGGCGGTATTCATTTCGCTTTGCCGCAAGCCGCGGCGAAAGGTTGGTCAGGGTTTCCTCAAGTTCCCGGTCTCTCGCCGTAGCGGAGACGCCTGTGAGCAGGCTGCTGATTTGCTCTTGTGTGAAAAACACGGCTGCTCCTCTCAAAGTGAATAATAATCGCGCGTGGTACAGGCTGACACGTTTCGATGCACCGGTTCAGGTGGAGTCGGACCTTCCCAGGGTATCGACCAGATCCTGCAGTTCCCGGGCTGTCTCCTCGGGGAGATCCGAAGAGAACTCGTCCCGGATCAGTTTCAGCCCCAGGTACTCCCGTTCGGTGAGCATAATTGCGCCCTGGTAGAAGACCCCCGAGGCGAGATCGATCATGCAGGCCGCCACCTCCCGGGCTCCGTCAAGTTGATAGACCTCCACCAGGCGCCGGTATATCCGGGGTGCTGCTTCGGGAAGATTCAGGTATCGTCCGAAGGTTTCGGCACTTTCCTGGGCAAGCTTCTCCAGGTGGAATGTGGTGCGGTCCCGCAACTCGGCCAGGAAGGCGTCGCGTGGTGTCATGCCAGCTACGATAGCGGGAGAGGGGGTTCGGGTCAACGCTGTTGGCGAAAACTTTTTATCCTGAGGGGGATCTTTTCTCTCCCTCCCTGCGGTGATAGGGTTGCAATCAGGATTATCCGGGATGAACGAGGATGTACAGAGGATGCCGAGATGAAACGGGATATGGGGCCTCGCAGGGTTCATGAAGTTCTTTGCTCTGCTTCATCCAGGGTGAAGATTCCCCTGGGGGTGCTGGCGTCTCCTCCCGCGACTCCTGGCACTGCCGGAGTCTTTCTTTCCCCTCCCGGGGGAGAACCATCATCGGAGGGGCAAGGGAAGGCGTTCCGGCAGCTCCGGGGAGTCTCCCTCGCCGGAGGCGGGCAGGGCCTGTGCGCCATAATTGGCGAGATTCTGGCCGCCCAAGGGGGCTACGGAGAAGTTTCGGCTGATTCTGGTACCTTTTCCGATGAGGAGCCTCTGGCCGGGGCGATCCGTCTGGTTCTGCCTGCTTCGTTTTTTGCCTGGGCGGGAGACCGGGCGATCCTCTGGCGTTCCCTGGCCGGTGTGGCCGGCTCTGGTCAGGTCGAGGTTCGTTCCGTTGGGGTTCAGGAGATCACAGCGGCCCTGGCCGGGGCAGATCTGTCCCGCATGAAAGCTGGTGGAGCGGCGACGATCTGGCGGTGCCGGATGGGGAAGGCAGACTGGATCGTCGCGCCCTGCGGGGACGGTAGCGAGGCCTCGCTGGGGCGGGGAATGGTGCGTGTCCGGGATATCCTTCGGGGGTTGGGAGTGCCGGGCGAGCTGGACCAGACCAGGCTGGACTTCTCCAGGATTTCCCCCCAGGCGCTCCGATTGGCATCGAGATTTGTGCAGATATCATCGCCGGGGTGGAGGGTTTTCTGGCCCCAGGGGGCGCTGGAGCGGTTTCTGGGAGAGCTTCTGATGCCGGGCGACCAGGGAGATTCCGAAGCGAGGCCCTCCTTCGAGGCGCTGCAGCGGGGCGCCGCTGTGCGAATCTGTGATCGTATCCTTCGGCAGGGCGGGTTGAGCCGGATGGTGACTGCCGTACCTCGCACACAGACCGAGCGACAGAGTCGCCACGCCCTGAGAACGGTGGAAGAGCTGCTGGGGTCGGGAGGAATAGCGGCCCGAACCTTCGCAGAAACAGCCTATCGAAGCGGGGATCATTACCGGGCCATGATCCAGGTCGTGCGGGGGCTTCCCCGGTCGGGGCGGGAGCAGCTTCGGGGTGCCTTGGGACGGCGCGCCTGGGAGCAGATGGTGCTTCGCAGTTCCCGGGAGGAGTTCGGGCAGGAGCCCTGGGATGCTTTCTGTCGGGCCTGTGGTCTGCTGGCCGGCGATTTGGAACGTCGAGTTTACAGTCCCGGCCGGAGACCTCCTCCGGTGGTGGCTGCGCTGGTGCAGCGTTTTTTCGTAGCCCCCCGCCAGGAACGGCTCCAGTCGGTATGGCAGAAACAGATTGCCTCGGGTCGTCTGGCCCGGGCCCTTGAGGAGGCGCGCCTGTCCTGGCTTCGGACGGCCCTGCAACAGCTACCCCGGGCGGTGCTGGTCCAGGCCGGGTGCGGCGACTCCTCCCGGGTCCAGATGCGTATTTCCGCTGCCTTTTCGCGCCGGGGGCGGAAGATGTATCTGGAGGACGTGGCGGTGCTCCAGGAGCACCTTCGCCGAAACCAGGGCTCGCTCCGGGAGGCCCCTCCCTGGGAGGAGTTGCTGATTTCCCGTCAGGCCGTTCTCAGGGAGGCTCTCAGAGCCTGTCCTGACCGGAGGGTAACTCCTGGCTGATGATCTCCCGGGCGTGGCGGACGCTCCCGAAGAGCCAGCGGTGAAGAATCCGCTCCCTTTCCTCCCCGGAGATCTGCCAGGGAAGGGTGCTCTCTCTTAATCGTTCTGTCAGGGTATGGAGCGTCACTGCCGCCGAGACAGAGATGTTCAGACTCTCCACAAAGCCAACCATGGGAATTCGCAGGTACTCGTCGGCTTCGGCCAGGGCCGTTTCGGTGAGGCCCTCCTTTTCTGTGCCGAAGAGAAGCGCCAGAGGGCCCTTTTCCAGAGATAGTTCCCGGGGTGTTACGTCCTTGCGGTGAGGTGTTGTGGCCACAATGCGGTAGCCTCTGGCCCGAAGGGCCTGTATGCAGGCCCGGGTTGCCCTGGGTGGTTCTCCGGGATCGACTGGTTTGGCAGGGCCGGCCGGTTCAGTACAGGACAGGCCGTAGCGATGCACCGAGAGCCACTGGGAGGTGCCCAGCTCGACCCCCGGATTGATACGGTAGCGATTTCTGTTCTCTATGATGTGCACGTCCTGAACACCGAAGGCATCGCAGGAGCGGAGTATGGCGCTTCCGTTGTGGGGCTGAAAAATATCCTCCACCGCGACGGTGATGTGGCGAGTCCGGGACGAGAGGACCTGGTCCATCCGTTCCTGCCGGCGGGGAGTCACAAAGCGCCGCAGCAGGTCAATTTCGGCGAGCCGCCGTTCCCGGGATATCTCCGGTGTCTGCTCTTCCTGCTGAAGATCCCGGGGTTCTGTCTGTTCCGTATCTATCTCTGTATCCATCGGGGGGATTATTCCCGGCCCGGGGGGAGCGTGTCCACGGCTGTGGGCAGGTGTCGTTGACAACTTCTGTCAGTGGCGGGTACAACCGGGGAGGGGTGCAACCGCTCCAGGAGGGGAACCATGAAACGAGAACTCACGGGGATTCGAATCTCCCGGGTGGACAGCCGGGGTCGCGGCCGGGGAATCCATACATTGTCCGATGGACAGGAGCGGTCCGTGGCGGTCCCCGGGGCGTTGCCGGGGGATCTGATAGACGTGGGAGTGCGGGGGAGAAAAGCAGGGACAATCCAGGGATGTCTTCTTGCCCTGCACGAGACCTCACATCCCCGAAGGGAGCCCCGGTGTCCCCATTTTGGCTCCTGCGGCGGATGCACTCTCCAGGATATCTCCTACGCCGACCAGCTTCTGCTGAAGCAGGGCACCGTGGAGGCGGCCTTTCGGGAGGCTGAGCTGACAGAGCTTCTGCCGGAGATGACCCCGATTCTTGCCTCACCCCGGGAATTCCTGTACCGGAACAAGCTGGAGTTCTCCTTCGGGGCCGAACGGTGGCTCGATGAGGAGGAAATTCTTCGGGCCGAGGCGATCCCGGACCGCCGGGGGCTGGGGTTTCATGCTCCGGGCCGCTTTGATCGTGTTCTGGATCTGCGGGAGTGTCATTTGCAACCCGATCCTTCCGAGGCGATTCGTTCCTTTCTGGGGGATCTGGCTCGGGAACGGGGCTACTCTTTCTACCATGCCCGGGAGCATCGGGGGTTCTTGCGGCTGCTGATCATCCGGACGTCCCTTACGGGGGACCTCATGGTGACCATCATGTTCGGAGAAGATGATCAACAGCAGCGGGAGGAGCTTCTTCAGGCCCTGGGAGAGGCCTTTCCGGAGATTACATCCTTGAATTACGTGGTCAATACCAGCAAAAACGACAGCATCTATCCTCACCAGGTGGTGCTCTGGAGGGGAGAGCCCTTCATCACAGAGCAGTGTGGCGACCTGCGGCTCCGGATTCATCCCAAGGCGTTCTACCAGACCAACCCCGAGCAGGCTCTGAGGCTCTATCAGGCTGCGGTGGCGCTGGCGCATCTCCGGCCGGAGGATCTCCTCTTCGATCTCTACAGCGGTATCGGGAGCATCGCCCTCTACGCGGCGGGCCGGGTCAGACGTGTGGTGGGCATCGAGTCTGTGGAAGATGCTGTAGAGGCTGCCCGGGAAAACGCCCGGGGCAACGGAATCGGCAATGCCCTTTTTGAATCAGGAGAGGTGGAGAAGATCCTTCCCCAGGTGATCAGTCGCGAGGGCGCTCCCCGAGTAGTGATGGTGGACCCCCCCCGGGCGGGTATGCACCCTGCGGCGAGGAAAGCCCTGGCAACACTCGCACCGGAGACGATTGTTTATATCAGCTGCAACCCGAGAACCCAGGCGGCGGATCTCCGGGAGTTTATTCCGAACTACGAGATAGCTCACCTCCAGCCGGTGGATATGTTCCCCCAGACCCGCCATGTGGAGAATATCGTCCTGCTCCGGCGCCGGTAACGGCCGGGAAAACCCGGCCAGCCGGGAAAAGGGGGAAACGGGCAAAAAGGAGCCATCCCGACCCCGCTGGGTTTTCGATTTGAGTCTTTTTGACCCACCCTGAAAGGGTTTTTTTGACCCTGTTTCATCTTTGCCCTGTTCTCCCGGTTCTGGAAATTCCTGTCACGAAAGTTCTCCGTGACAGGTCCTGGAAAAAATCTTTTAATTCCTTGTGCTGAAAGAGTTTGTGTTGTTTTTCTTTGGCGATTTCAAAAGTTGGCACGCTTTATGCATATCTATTGTTGTACGGTGCAGCAACGGCGAGGAACCGGAAGAGACGCCGCAAGGGTCTCCGCCTCGGCCGAAATACAGAGAACCTGCACCAAAAACCAGCAGGAGGTACGCTATGAACTATGTAACGGTACGACGACCCATGACGGTGGCAGGCAACGACGGATCAGTGCTCGATTCCTTCGATCGGCTCTTCTCGTCGGTCTTCGCGAACACGCCCGGCTGGGATACCTTCAAGCCGGCCGTGGACGTCCGGGTGGAAGAGAAGGAGTATCTGGTGGAGGTTGATCTCCCCGGGATTTCCGAGGACCAGATCGATGTCCATGTAGAGGACGGGTTGCTGGTGATCGCCTCCCGCAAGGAAGAGCGGAATGTCGCCAGGAAGGAAGAGAACCAGGAAGAGTCCCGCTATGTCCTGCGTGAGCGCCGGGTTGGCGAGTTTCACCGGAGCTTCTCCCTGCCCAAGGACGCAGACCCGGAGAACATCCAGGCTACCTATCGGAACGGGGTTCTCTCGGTGGCTCTGCCCAAGAAGCCCGAGGCAAAACCCCGGCAGATCAAGATCACCCGGGGCTGAGGCCCCGGGCACGGCAGCGCTGACGTGATAGCGTTGCCGTGCTCTCGCTGACATGACAGTCATGTCAGTGCGGTCATGACAGTGTGGTCATAACAGTGCTGTCGTGCTCTGGCTGACATAACAGTGCAGAGATCACAGATTCAGCAGCGCCGCCACCTCTTCCATTGAATGGCAGACCCGGTCGGCGGCGCTCAGGTCCACCTCTCCGGAATGGGGGTTGGCAAAACCGATGCAGGTCATGCCGGCTGCTCCGGCAGCGGCCACCCCGGCCGGCGCATCTTCGATCACCAGACACTCCTCGGGGGCATACCCCAGATCTCGCGCAGCCAGGAGGAATATCTCCGGGTCCGGCTTGCTCCGTGGCAACCCGGCTCCGCTGACGGTGACGGAAAAAAAACGGCCCAGGGGGGTGTTGGCCAGGGTATACTCGATCTGCTCCATCGGTGCCGACGAGGCGATTGCCCGGGGAATCCCCCGGCACTGGAGCTGTTCCAGAAGGGCCTCAACACCCGGCACAAGGGGGACTCCCTGCTGTTCCAGAATGGCCTGGTACAGCTCCTGTTCCCGCTGAAGAAGCTCTTCCTGCGGGGTTTTCACGCCGTAGTTCCTTCTTACCAGATCCCACATATTGGGGCTGCTCATGCCCAGAAACCGGGCGTGTTCCCGGGCCGAAAGGCAAATTCCTGCTTCCCTGAAAATCTGTTGCTCCACCTGCTGATGCAGGGGCTCGCTGTCGATCAGGACCCCGTCCATGTCGAAAATAACCGCACCGGGAGGTGTCGTGACCAGGGGCTCCGAAGGAGCTGTCGAAGTTTCTCTGTCCATGGAGGTGATTCTATCAGATTCCGGAGGTTTAGGGCTCCCGGAGAAATCCTTCTTGACAGGACGTAAGCACAAGATTATTATTAAACATCAGTTTATCTTTCGATCGTTTCCCGCGAGGGGGAAAGGAGCTCTCATGACAAACCGGGAGGGGGAGATTCTCCGGATCATCGCCGAGAACCCCATGATTTCCCAGCAAGCTCTGGCCGAGCGCCTTGGAATCCAGCGTTCCTCCGTGGCCGTCCACATTTCCCGCCTCATCAGCAAGGGCCTCATTGCCGGGCGGGGCTACATTCTGGGAGGGACGCCCCCGGTGGTGGTTGTGGGTGGTTCCAACATGGATATCCAGGGGTATCCCGATCAGCCTCTGCGCCGCCGCGACTCCAACCCCGGGCGTGTCCTGCTTTCACCGGGCGGGGTTGGCCGAAACATCGCCGAAAGTCTGGCCCGCCTGGAGGTGCCGGTAAAACTACTCTCTGTTGTCGGAGACGATGATCACGGGCGTCAGATTCTGGAGTCATCCCGGACTGCGGGGGTCGATGTCTCCCACCTGCTGGTGACACAGCAGCATTCCACGGCGGTCTACCTCTCCATTCTCGACGAGACTGGCGATATGGACCTGGCCCTCGTCCAGGGCACGATCAACAGCGTGCTGGATCGGGAGTATCTGAAGCAGAAACGGAGCATCATTGAGAACGCCGCTGCCCTGGTGGTGGAGGCAAATCTCGATCAGGAGGTGATCGAGGTGCTGTGCCGCTCTGTCCAGGACGTTCCTGTCTTTGTCGATCCCGTCTCGTCGGTGAAAGCCCGAAAACTTCGGCCCCTGCTGGATGCGATCCATACGCTCAAGCCCAACGCCCTGGAAGCGCAGGAACTCACCGGTGTGGAGATCACCAGCGAAGCCGATCTGGAGCGAGCCGCCGATGTGCTGCTTCAGGCGGGGGTTCAGAACGTGGCCGTCTCCTGGGGGAGCGCTGGCACCTACTACCTCAACTCCCGGGAGAGCGGCTGGGTACGCCCCGAGGGGGTGTCCCGGGTGGTAAGCGCTACCGGCGCGGGTGATGCCTTTCTGGCAGGGCTGGTGCAGAGTTTTCTCCGGGGTGAGGAGTTTTCCCGGGGCGTTCACCACGGATCCGCCCTGGCCCGGCGCATCCTCACCGGCCAGGGTCTGTCTCCACCTCCCGGGGAGGCCCTCTCCTCGGATGTATCGAAGTGAAACGCAAAAAGAAATAATCATGTTGAAGGAGCATTGTATGAAAACGTCACACTACCAGTCGTTCCTGGATCTTCATCCCCAGGTGGCCGAGGCGATCCGTCTGGGCCAGCCCGTGGTTGCCCTGGAGTCCACAATCATCTCTCACGGTATGCCCTATCCCCGGAATGTAGAGATGGCTCGCACCGTGGAGGATCTGGTCCGCCAGGGAGGAGCTGTTCCGGCAACCATTGGAATCGTGGGGGGGCGCCTCAAGGCTGGCCTCACGGAGGAAGAGGTGGAGCTCCTGGCCAGTACTCCCGGGGTTGCCAAGGTATCCCGACGGGATTTGCCGGTCATTGTGGCCCGGTCCATGCACGGCGCGACCACGGTGGCCTCCACCATGATCGTGGCAGCCCTGGCCGGAATCGAAGTCTTCGTTACCGGCGGAATCGGCGGTGTTCACCGTGGAGCAGAACAGACCATGGACATATCGGCCGATCTGCAGGAGCTGGCACGGACCAGCGTGGCCGTGGTCTGTGCCGGGGCAAAATCGATCCTGGATATCGGTCTCACCCGGGAATACCTCGAGACCCAGGGCGTGCCCGTTCTCGGATACGGTACCGATGACTTTCCCGCCTTCTATACCCGTTCCAGCGGGTACGGCGTGGATTACCGCCTGGACTCACCCGAAGAGGTGGCCCGGGTTGTGCGGACCAAGTGGGATCTGGGTCTCTCGGGTGGAGTTGTTCTGGCAAATCCCGTGCCGAAGGAGTACGAAATGGACCCGGCCGTCATTGATCAGGCTATCGGGAAGGCTCTGGAGGAGGCTCGGGAAGAGGGAATCACGGGCAAGGAGACCACGCCGTTTTTGCTTTCCCGGGTGAAAGACCTCACCGGTGGAGAGAGCCTGGCCACGAATATTCAACTGGTCTACAACAACGCCCGCACGGGGGCAGCCGTGGCCTCGGCGCTTTCCCGGGAACGGTAACGTTCCCTGAAGGGGCGATCTGACCCGGGGAGACGCCCCGGCAGGTTGTCCTCTCCCTGGTTTCCCGCTACTCTGTGGTCCTGTAAAGGTCTTTTGGCATCGTCTCAAGGAGCCGGTGGCATCGTTTCAAGGAGCAGACTTGTGAATCCAGAGGGAAATCTCTTTTTCCAGAATACGCTCGGCCCCGAGGAGTTGCGGGTGCGTCCGGTTCCCCGGCCGGGCGATGCCAGGGATCTGCGGGGGCACTTTTTTCGGGACACCACGGCGATCATCCATTGCTACGCCTTTCGCCGGATGAAGCATAAAACCCAGGTTTTCTTTGCCCCCCGCAACGATCATATCTGCACACGCATAGAGCACGTGATGCATGTCTCCACCATCGCCGCGGGGATCTGCCGGGCCCTTCATCTCGATGTCGACCTGGCCTGGGCGATCGGCATGGGGCACGATCTGGGCCACTCTCCTTTTGGTCATCTGGGTGAGCGAATCCTCTCCCGGCTCCGGGGCGGCCAGGAGTTTCGCCACGAAATGTACAGCCTTCGCGTGGTTGATCATCTGGCGAACCACGGGCGCGGCCTCAATCTGACCTACGCCGTTCGGGACGGTATAATCAACCACTGCGGTGAGAAGTTCGAGCAGCAGCTCCAGCCGGATCACCAGATAAAAGACCTCTCGGCGATCACCACCCGGGATTATTTCCCTTCTACCTGGGAGGGCGTGGTGGTTCGCATGGCCGACAAAATTGCCTATCTGGGCCGCGATCTGGAGGATGCCATGCAGCTGGGGATGGTGCGCCCCGAGGACATTCCCCGGGAGGGGCAGCGGCTTCTGGGCACGAGCAACGCCGAGATCATCGACGCCCTGGTGAACGATCTGATCAGGACCTCTCTCGAATCGGGAGTGGTGGGTTTTTCCGACGATTTCTATCAAGCCTTTGTCCAGGTGAAGGATTTCAATTACCGCCATATCTATACCAGTCCCGCTCTCACGGGATACCACCAGTATTTCGAGCGCATTCTCTCTACCCTCTTTGCCTACCTGCGGGATATTTTTGATCGCCATGGTCTTGATCAGGAGGGGTATCGCCGGGAGCACAACACCCTGGCGGTCCGTTTCGGGGATTACCTGGAGAAGATGCGGGGGTTTTACGAGCAGGAGGCCTCTGCTCCGGAGCAGGTGGTTTTTGATTACCTTGCAGGTATGACCGACGATTTCGCGATCGAAAGCGTTCAGGAGCTGATGATGCCGCGCCAGTTCTTTTCCCAGTACGATCACCTGGAACTGGGGGTGAGGATCGAGCCCCCCCGGAGAGACTCGGGGGAACCGCGGGCGGCCGAAGAAGCAGCGGCCTCCGGGATCCAGCCGGAGCAGCCAGCGTCGCCAGAGCCGCCAGAGCCGCCAAAGCCGCCAAAGCCGCCAGAGCAGCAAGGACGCAACCATGACCTTTGAAAAGAAACCTCTCTCGCCGGCGAACTTCCTTAAAGGGCTGGCAATTGGGGCCGCCAACATTATCCCCGGTGTGAGCGGCGGGACAATTGCCGTGATAACCGGAATTTACGATGAGCTGATCGATGCCTTTGGCAACTTCTTCGGGAGTCCCGGGGGATGGCGGAAGAATCTGCTCTTCCTGTTACCTCTGGTGGGAGGAGTCCTGGTGGGGAGCGTCCTCTTTGCCCGGATGCTGGGAGTTCTCCTGGTCCATGCTCCCGGTCCTACCACCTTCGGGTTCATCGGGCTGATCCTGGGGAGCGCCCCTGCCCTGGTCCGACGGACAGGCTCATCCTCGCTGCGGCCCCTGTCGGTGCTGCTCTTCTGCGTCGGCCTGGCGGTGGTTCTCTGGATGGGGCTGGCGCCCCGGCCCGAGGTGGCGCCGCCGATCGTCCGGATCGATCCGGCCACGGGAGCACTGCTGTTCGGGGCGGCCTTTATCGCGAGTATTGCCATGCTTATCCCCGGGGTAAGCGGAAGTTTTCTGCTCCTGCTTATGGGAATGTACGGAACCTTGCGTGAGGGCTTCAGTTCACTGAATATTCCGGTGATCCTGATTTTCGCTTTGGGTACGGGAGCGGGAGTGGTGCTGGTCTCCAAACTGATTGCGGCGCTTTTAGCGCGCTTTCACGAGGAGACCTACTGGGTGATCATCGGACTTGTCCTGGGAAGCGCTGTGGCGCTTTTCCCCGGTCTCGGCTCGGGGTTCATGATTCTGGCCGATCTGGCAGGATTCCTGCTCGGCGGGGCAGCCAGTATTCTCCTGGGGACCGATGCCAGAGAGGGTTTTGCAAAGAGGAGAAGGGGCTCATGAAACGGATTCTTCTATGGGCAGCGGTGGTGCTGATCTCGGCTGCCGGAGGGGCCTGGATCTCTCTGGCCCTTACGGCCCGGTCTGTTCGGGTTCACCCCTTTTTCCAGGCTCTCCCCCAGGATCGGGCTGCTGTTATTGCCCATCGGGGCGGGTCCGGGCTGTGGCCCGAGAACACCCTGGAGGCCTTTCGCGGTGCCCTCGCAATTGGTTCTGACGTTCTGGAGATGGACGTTCACGGAACGGCCGAGGGCGAACCCGTGGTGATTCACGACGAGACCGTAGATCGCACGACCGACGGCACCGGGCGAGTTCGCTCGTTCACCCTGAAGGAACTCCAAAAGCTGGATGCCGCCCACCACTGGGAGAGCCTGCGGGACACCGGCGTGGTCGTTCCTTCCCTTCGCCAGGTCTTTGAGTCCTTCCCCCGGGAGGTTCTCATGGTGGTGGAGATCAAGGAATCAAACCCGGCCCTGACCGATGCGGTGGTAGATCTGGTTCAGGAGTTCCGCCGGGAGGAGACAACCCTTCTGGGGAGTTTCCACCAGGAGGTGCTTCAGCAGGTGCGGACCCGCGATTTCCGCCTTGCGACTCATCTGGGGCAGGGCGAGGTAATCCCCTTCATGGCGGCAGCCTGGTTTTTCTCGGAGGGTCTCTATACTCCTCCCGGGGAAGCCCTGCTTGTCCCGCCCCGGAGCGGGCTTGTCCCCGTGGCAACCAGGCGTTTTGTCCGGGCGGCCCGGAATCGGGGGGTGTTTTTTGCCGTCTGGACGGTGAACGACCCCGATCAGATGCGGCGGCTCCTGGCCCGGGGGGTTCAGGGAATCATCACTGATCGGCCCGATCTGGCTGTTTCGGCCGCAACCGACGCAGGGCTCTGACGATCGCTGGCGCAAGAAACCCGATCATCGCCAGTGTTCCCGCCAGCGCCAGGGCAACGGCAAAGATTGTGGCGACCCCCGCGAGGGAGTTGGCGATCTCCGGATCGGCCAGGTAAAAGCCCCCCAGACTTATCATGACCGTGCCTCCCAGGAGCTTGATCCACCGGGCCTGGCCCTCGCCAAAGCGGAGGCGATTCAGTGTTACCAGGGCGGTGCTCACAATCCCTATCTCGATCAGTAGATACACCAGGATATAGAGGGTCAGGAGCAGTGCAAAAAACCCTCCCGGGAGCCCCTGGCTCCCGGCTGCACTGGTGACGGTGCGGCTCCAGATCAGGGGGAATCCCGCTGTGCAGGGTAACTCTGCCAAGGCAATTCCTCCGGCAAAGAGGGCTGTCATTCCCGCAAGTCCCGCAGGCGATGCCGTGGTAACCGCCAGAGCCCTGGTCGCTGCGGTGATCGGGCGGCGAAAAGCCTGGGGAATAGCCAGGGAGAAACCCCGATGGAAGGCAAAGAAGTCTTTGCCGTTGATGATCCCCATGCCCACGGCGATGGTTCCCACCAGAATCCGCAGGGGCAGAGACGCTCCGGCGATGGTGAAGATATTCAGAAGCCCCAGAATAAAGGCCCCGTAGATCGTGGCAGTTACCAGAAGGAAGACCCCTCCCACCAGCAGGATCCGCCTGCGGGACCGGCTGTGCGCTATAAGCCCCAGCAGAAGCGTCAGCACCCAGAGCGAGCAGGGGTTGAACCCGTCAACAAAGGCGATCGCCGCTGTTATCGCCACAAGACTGGTGCCTTCAGGAGTGAGGGTTCCAAAAAAGGGCAGGGTCAGTTCCCTGGAGGGGGTTCCCCCCTGAAGGGCCTCTTCAATCTGCCGGGCGATAGTCTCGTTAAAGCCGAGCCAGGCCTGGTCCTCAAAGAAAAACTGGGGCACGCCCGCGCTGGAAAGACCGTAGTGGTTAAGGGTCTCGCGAAATATCTGGTGGTGGCCCTGGTCCTGGAACACCTCGTAGCGTTCTATCCGGATCTGGGGGTAGCGCTGTTCCAGCCGGTCCAGGAGCGGCTTTGCCAGTTCGCAGTGGGGGCATCCCACGCCCCAGAAGAAGCGAAGGACTCCCGGAGCCCCGGGGGATTTCGATGTCCCGGTTTGTTCCGCAGCGATGGTGCCGGGATGGCGCGTTTCCATGGCCTCCGGGTTAAAGGGCCTGAACTCCTCCCGGTCAAGAAAGAAAATCACCTCCCGGGGCAGCATCTTCTCTATGGCGTAGTTTCCCTGGTAGGCGTTGTTGCCGATAAAAAGCACCGGCGGTGTCCGATAGGAGGTGTCCATCCGGGCCAGCATCTCCGTAGCTCGGGCCTCCTCCCGGGGGTTCAGAATATCGTAGGCATCTACAGCAAAGGTAACGCCGAAAAAATCCTCCAGGGCAGGGATCGTCCGCTCCAGGATCGTGTCGCAGTGGGCGCAGCTGATGTCCCCGAAGTAGGTCAGGGGTATCCTTGTCTCGGCCCCCAGGGGTGGCGCCAGGGACGGCGCGAGGACGAGCAGGAAGGGAAGGGCGAGGGAAAGGGCCTGGGCGATCCGTCTGGTCCTGCCAGCTCCGCCGGCCTCGCTCACGGTTCTAGAGCGCATTGTCCTGGGTTTCATAGTCCTCGAGTATAGGGGGCAGTGGGACCGAATCGTCAAGGGTCGCTTTCATCCAGCCCCGGAGGGAGTTCCCCAGATAGAGCGATACCTTGCCCTGCAGGACTTCTTCAAGCAGGCGCAGTGGGAGAACCTCCTCCACCAGAGGCATCCCCTTGGGGGTCCAGGGGCGGCGTCCCGGAGGCGGATGGAGCAGCTCCTCCCGAAACACTCCCGGCAGAAGCCCCTCGGAAAGGGGCGGCGTGGCCAGGTAGGGCCGGGCCGCATGGGGGGGCTTCCGTTCCAGAAAGATCGAGGTGGTACACCCCTCGGTGAGATTCCCCCGGGTATTAAAAAGGAGCACCTCCCCGGCCTCGGGACGGGAGGCCAGATGGTGTTCGTAGAGCTCCCGCCGGGTGGTCTTGTGGTACAGCCAGGGATTATCCGGCGAGACAGGACTTGTGGCCAGGGCAGTGCGCCGCCGGGGAAGGGGCTCCCCGGGCTGACCCTCGGCGGGAGAACAGGTCGCCTCCGGCAGAGGAGTCCCCTCGATCTCCAGGCGCGGCCCCAGGATAAGACGAACCCGCCAGTCCCGGGAGACCTGCGGGGGATCTTTCGGGGAGGTCTCCCGGGGCGGTTCAAGGGCAGCGCTGATCGCCTCGTGAAGGCTGGTGTGATCCCGGAACTCCCGGGGAAGGGTCATATTGAAGTAGCGGGCGCTCTCCCTGGCCCGTTTCAGGTGCCCTTCAAAGCGGGTCACCCCCCGGAGGCGGTTCCATCGAACCGTTTCCAGCAACGCAAAGGGTGGGTCCGGAACTCTCAGAATTGATGCCTTGGTGGCACACTCCTGGTATTCCCGATGAGGATCCGAATCCCAGACGATCCCGCTTCCCACGCCAAACCGGGCGGTGCCTGTGGCCAGATCAACCTGGACCGTTCGAATAGCCACGTTGAGGCGCAATCGCCGGCCTGATTCTATGATTCCCACGGAACCGGTATATATCCCCCGGGGTTCATCCTCAAGGGTGCGGATCAGCTCCATGGTGCGCTGTTTCGGGGCCCCCGTGATGCTGGCGCAGGGAAAGGTTGCTTCCAGGAGGTCCGGCAGGGTAGCTTCGGACTCGGCGGTCACGGAAGAGACCATCTGAAGCACCCGGGGGTATCGCTCGACGGAAAAGAGTTCCGGCACCCGCACCGATCCGATCCGGGCGATCCGTCCCAGGTCGTTTCGTATCATATCGGTGATCATCAGGTTTTCTGCCCGCTCCTTGGGGCAATGGCGCAACCGTTCAAGATGGACCTGGTCTTCCCGGAGAGTGCGGCCCCGCCGGGCGGTTCCTTTCATGGGGAGGGCCTGCAGATGTGTCCCCTGGCGGTGCAGGAAGAGTTCCGGCGAGGCCGAGAGGAGAGCCTGACCTCCCTCCATCTCCAGAAAGGCCGCGTAGGCACCGCCCTGGGCTGCGCAGATATCGAAGAAGAAGGCTCGGGGATCGCCCGAGAAGGATGTTCGCAGTGGAAAGGTGAGGTTTATCTGGTAGGTCTCACCCGCAGCGAGATACTCCTTTACCCGGAGAACCTTTTCCCTGTAGGCCTGAGCCTCCAGAGAGGGCTCCCAGGTGCCTGTGGTGTAGCCCTCGCCCCGGGGCGGGTCCCCGGGATGAAAGGGCTCCCGGCTGGCAAAGAAGGTAAAGCACAGAAGGGGCGTTTCTGCCGGCGGGTGTACCGCCAGCCCGTAGGCGCAACCCGCTTCGTACGAGATAAACCCCACCGCCGGAAGATGCAGTTTTTCGGCACGATCCTCGAGCCGGGCCAGGGCAGCAGGAACTCTCCAGGCTGCCTCCCGGGGTTCGCAGGGGGGGACGAAGACCGTCTCCAGAGGGTCCGAGAACCGCTCCCATCGGGTGGGTGCCGTCTTGAGTAGTGCCTCCCTGATCATAGGATCAAACCAGTTCGCTCACCACGGGGATGCCCGCCTTCAGGGCGGTGGTTTTTATTGCCATGATCTGATCGTTAAAGCGGTCCAGCTCCAGGACGATCTGGTATCGGCGCAGCGTCCAGAGGGGGAACAGGGCGAGCCGGAGTAGCCACGGTTCCCGGCAACGCAGGGTTCGTGGTTCCCGCACCTGGAAGGCCACCTTGGGCCGATCCAGGGTCGCGTAAATGCGAATCTCCTGGATCTCCTCGAACCGGAGCATTCCCAGGGCGACGGCGGGGTCGCAGAGCGCGAAACCATCCTCCCGAATGGTCATGACCACCGAGCGCCGGGCCGCCTGGTACCAGGAAAAGAGAAAGAGCACGCTGAAGGCCACAGCGGCCCCCCCGTAGGGAAGAAGCGGGCGACTGGAGTTGACCAGGGTTGTGATCGAGAGAAGTGCTCCGGCCAGTGCTACTGCCGAGAGCATCCGGTAACCTCGGGAATGGCCGTAGATCGGAGTTCCCTCATCCATAAGATTCCCTTTGTGGCAGTTCATCAGATTCTGAGGATACCTCTCTTGAGGCATCTGGTAAACGGTCTCTGGTTCCTCAGAAAAAAACTCCTGGAAGGTTGTACCCTGAGGGCAAGGCGAGTAAAATACGTCTTCCATGAAAAAGATCATCATTCTCGGGGCCTGCGTCGTCGGGGCGCTGGTTTTCCTGGTTGCAGGGGGGCTCTTCTTTGTGAGGCAGCAACTCTACAGCCCTCTCTGGACAGGAGACGCCCAGGAAGCTCCTGAAATTATTGTTGAAGTTCTCCCCGGCCAGGGGTTGCGCCAAGTCTCCAGAGAGCTTGCTGCGGCAGGGCTTGTTCCCAGCGCCAGGTTGCTGGAGTGGTACGGCCGTCACCAGGGATATCAGACCCGCCTCCAGGCTGGCCGCTACCAGGTTTCGCCCGTTTTTGCTCCCGTGGAGATCATGCGTGAAATTGTGGCGGGGAACGCCGTCTTCGAGGAAATCACCATCACCATTCCCGAGGGCTGGACCCTGGAACACATCGCGATCCACCTGGAAGAGATCGGCCTCTTTGAGGAAGATCGATTTCGCCAGGCGGCGGTAATGCAGGAACGCTACAGAGACCTGGCATTCCTGGAGGCTCTGGAAGAGGGGGATCTCCTGGAGGGGTATCTCTTTCCCGCAACCTACCGGGTATTCCCCGAAAGCACTCCCGAGAGCGTGGTTCGCAGGATGCTTGGAACTTTCGGAAACCGTGTCTCGCCCCGGTTGCGTCAGGAAATAGCCGACCAGGGACGGCGTCTGCACGATGTGATCACTCTGGCCTCGATTGTGCAGAAAGAATCAGCAGGCGTTGGGGAAATGCCCGATGTGGCCGGGGTCTTCTGGCACCGCCTTCAGATCGGCATGCGCCTGGAATCGGATGCAACGGTGAACTATGTCCTGGGAACAAACCGGCGGCAGCCCACCTTTGCCGACACAGCGGTTCAGCACCCCTACAATACCTACCGGAACGCCGGGCTCCCGCCGGGGCCGATCGGAAACCCCGGAATGGATGCCATTCTGGCGGCAGTTCATCCGGCTGACACGGCGTACCTCTTTTTTCTTCACAAGACCAACAACGAGATCGTTCTCTCTCGGACCTTTCGGGATCACCTGGCGGCCAAGGCTCGTTACCTGGATTAACAGCTAACAGCAAGTCAAAACTAGAAACCGCAAGAGACGATGCGCGTTTTGCGCCCCTCTGGAAAAACCAGGGGGCGTAAGGCACGCGCGGATCAGGGGGTCGGCGAGAGCGCTTCCTGGGGAATCTCCTCCGAAAGAGGTTTCAGGGCATCCTCCGGCGAGGCAGGACCCTGATCGGGGGCTTGCCCGGAAGTCTGATCGGAGGAAAACTGAGGCATGATCGGATCGGGAAGAGAGGCCCAGCCCCGGGCACCCCGATCCATTTCGGTCCCGCTCAGAAGAGCATTTCTGAGATTCCTCATCTCCCGCTCCACCGCCTCGGGAACCCCGATCACCGTAATGGATTGCTGCCGATCCTGGTGGGGCCCTCTCTTCAGGGCCTCCTGGATCAGATCGTTTTGGGGGACCTCCCCGGGAGGAAGCGCCCCGTACCAGGTGCCCTCCAGTCCGATCTCCCGCTGGAGCCCTGCTGCATCGATCACGTAGACGTGATCCATATCAGTGGCGATCCAGGCGAACCCCTTGATGCGAACGATACCGGGCCATTCCTGGTTCAGCCATTGATCAAGCCGCTCCGGATGGAAGGGGCGAAGCTCTTCAAGCTGGCGAGCAACCAGGGGGTAGTGGTTGGGGTTGCTCAGGTGTGCCCTGGAGGGAGCGGGATGGTTTTTCCGGCGGCCCGTGTTTATCAGCAACTCCGGATCGACCCTGCCGAACTCCGTCGATACCCAGGTAATATCCCGCCGGATCGATTTGAGAATCCGCCGTGCCCCCAGACGGGAGAAGACCGTGGAGCGATCCAGTTTGTTCAGCACCACCAGATCCGCTGCCGCTATCTGATCGGTCAGGACTGGCCGGAGCAGGCGATCCTTCCACCACAGGGAGAGAGCTCCACCGTCGGCAACGGCGATGATGGTGTCGAGCCGCACCCGTTCTGCCAGATCTTCCTCTTGCCGGAGTGCCTCGGCCAGCGCCAGAGCGGGTGATCCTCCTGAGGTTTCCAGGAGGATTGCCTCGGGTGGATGTTCCCGGGACGCCAGGGCCCTGATCTCTTCCAGGAGAAGCTCCAGCTTGCCTGCGCCGACCCTGCCCCCGGTGATGGTGCGGACCATCTCGTCGGACTCCATGGCAATATGCTCTCCGCCCCGCAGGAACGCTGCGTCCACGCTGCGGGCAGCCATATCGTTTACAATTACCGCGATCGAACGATCGGGAGTGTTATCCAGAAGATGTGCAATCAGGGATGTTTTTCCGGATCCAAGAAATCCGGTTACAACAGTAATGGGAATCATGGAGGAAGCATAGCAAAGAACTTCAAATGTTGATAGCGGTCGGACAGACAAAGGCGCCGCACCGAAGGAGGGTACGGTGCGGCGCCGGAAAGGGTGCTGTACAGCCGGTTCTGTTAGAGACCGAGGCTCTTCAGGTATTCCCGGTTGCGCCGGGCGCAGTCAACGGGGCTTCCCATGCCGGGGAGAACGTCCTGCTCCACAACAATCCAGCCCTCGTAATTGCGGCGGCGGATCTCCTGGGTGATCGCCTCAAAATCCACTACGCCCTTGCCGAGTTCGCAAAACACACCGTTCTGGACCGACTCGAAGTAGTCCCATCCCTTTTCCCGGGATGCAGCGGCAACTGCTGCGGAGCAGTCCTTGTAATGGATGTGCTGGATGCGGTCCCAGAAGAGCTTGATTGCCGCCTCGGGATAGCCGCCACCGAAGCGGTAGTGGCCCATATCAAGGACCAGACCCAGGGCGTCTGCGGGAGTATCCATCAGAAGGCGTTCGATCTCACCGGGGGTTTCCACATAACCTGCGCAGTGATGATGAAAAACCGTGCGCAGCCCTGTCTTGTCCCGCACCTGGCGTGCAAAGGACTCAACTCCGGCGCGTACGTTCTTCCAGCCCTCCTCGGGGAGAAGCAGATCGGGTGTTACCCGGCCAGCGGCCTTGGTTCGGGCGGGAACGGAGCCATTGTTGTCGGCCAGAACGATAAAGGCATCCTTGAAACCGGCATCGGCCATGAGCTTTGCCGTTTTGATTCCCACCTCGATCCCCTCGGCGTGAGCGTTCTCGTCGCAGAGCGCCACCGGCACGAAGGCGCCTACCAGGTCGATCTCCCGGCTGGTCAGCTCTTCCCGAAGCTTTGCAGGGTCGGTGGGCATATATCCCCAGTCACCCAGCTCTGTTCCTTCGTATCCTGTATCCTTGAGTTCCTTGAGAAACTGCTCGTATCCTGCGGTCTCTCCCTCAAGCTCGAACTCCAGTACGCCCCATGAGCAGGGGGCATTTCCTACTTTAATCATCTCTGGTCTCCTTCCGTGATGTCCTGTTGCGGGTGGCGTGGCCACGCGCTCCGGTGGCCGGGGATCTTGCAATCCTGGAGCACAGCCGAAGCGTCTGGGAGCAGTATAGGCCCAAGAAGCCGAACGCGCAAGGAATTTTTTGGAAACGTTTGCAAAAAATTCCTTGACTGTCGGGGAATTCGGCCCTAAGCTGTGACGTATCGTGAGTAGACCATGAACAGATCAATCGTGAAGCACCCCGAAGAGAGAAACATCCCGGAGCAGAGCTGGTGACGATCAAGGATATCGCCAGGATTGCCCGGGTCAGCGTTTCCACGGTCTCCCGCAGTCTCAACGACAGCCCCCTGGTTGCGGAGTCAACCAGGCGCAGGATCAAGGCGATCGCCGAAGACCGGGGGTTCGAGTTCAACTCGGGGGCCCGGGGCATGGTCACTCAAAGCGTGGGCACCATCGGGGTCATCCTTCCCGACGAGTACGACGAGTTTCATATGCAACTCTACCATAGCGGTCTCCACAATGCCCTGCGGCGCGCCCTGGAACGGGCCGGCCTCGACCTCATCGTGGGGTTTGCGCGCAACCGTTTCGACGGGAGTGACAACGTGACGCGCATAGTGCGGCGGAAAAAGGTGGACGGTCTCATTATCATGGGCTCCTGCCTGGAGCGGGAGACCGAGCACTACCTTCAGGAGACGCGCACCTCCTACGTCTTCTCTCACTATCCGCCTCCCGAGCCCCGTCCCGACGTGGACTGGGTCTATGTGGATCACGAGAAGGGCGGCATGCTGGTGGGGGATCATTTTTTGAACCGTGGCCACAGGAAGATCGTCGTCCTGGGGGATCCGGCCCTGGGGCTCGAGTTCGAGCAGCGCCTGCGGGGAATGGAGAAAGCCCTGGCCCTGGCAGAACCGTCTGCGGAGATTCGGATCATCCCGGGCGAACCCTCGATCAAGGGAGGGTTTCGTCTGGTTCTGGCCCACCAGGCAGAACTAAACCGGTGCGACGCCCTCTTTGCCATGAACGATCTTATGGCGATCGGCGCAATGCAGGCCCTGACCGTTGAAGGGGTCTCGGTTCCCCGGGATCTTCCCGTGGTGGGCTACGACGACATCCCTCTGGCAGAGAGCCTGCACCCCTCGCTCACCACGGTACGGCAACCCTCGGAAGAGGTTGCCTTCATGACCTGCGAGCGTCTGATCGAGATGATCGAAGATAAAAGTCGGGGCCGGGCCCACCAGCCCCGACACGTTGCGCTTCAGCCCCAGCTCATCCTTCGGGAAAGCAGCCCCGGCTGCGAACGCCGATGAGACCCATAAAGCCGAAAGGAAGGAAAACATGGCAGAAAAAAAAGATTCTATTCGTATTGGTGTGATTGGAACAGGACGGATCGGGTACGTCCACGCAAAAAACCTGGTCCAGCGTGTCCAGGGAGTCGAAGTGGTGTGTGTAGCAGACCCCTACGTGGATCGCGCCACAGAATGGCTCGATGAGCTGGGTATCACCGAGCGCTACACCGACCCCGCAAAGGTTCTGAACCACGACAAGGTGGACGCAGTATACATCTGCTCCAGCACCGACACCCACGCCGATTTTCTGGTGGATGCTGCAAAAGCAGGAAAGCACATCTTCTGCGAGAAACCGATCGACCTGGACGTGGAAAAGGTCAAGAACGCTCTGGAAGTTGCCAAGAACGCGGGCGTGACCCTTCAGATCGGCTTTAACCGCCGCTTTGATCACAACTTTGCAGCGGTGAAACAGGCCATTCTCGACAACAAAGTGGGTGATCTCCATATGATCAAGGTAACCAGCCGTGATCCCGAGCCCCCCCCGGCGGAGTACGTGAAGGTTTCGGGCGGCATCTTCCTGGACATGATGATCCACGATCTGGACATGGTTCGGTTTCTCTCGGGTTCCGAGGTAAAGGCCGTTTCCGCCGCCGGTGCTGTGCTGGTTGATCCCGAAATCGGGAAGGCCGGTGATATCGATACCGCCGTGGTGACCCTCTGGCTCGAGAACGGAGCGATCGCCGTGATCGACATCAGCCGGAAAGCTGTCTACGGCTACGATCAGCGGGTTGAGGTCTTTGGATCTGCCGGGATGGCCCGCACCGAAAACGACCTTCCTGCCACCATCGAGATCACCGGTGTCGAGGGAAGCCGCAAGGAGAAACCCCTCTGGTTCTTCCTGGAGCGGTACAACGAATCCTTCCTGATCGAGTCCGAGGCCTTTGTGAAGGCTCTGCGCGAAGGAACCACTCCGCCCGTGGTCGGTATCGACGGCCTGGAGCCGATGTACCTGGCCATGGCCGCCAAGAAGTCCCTGGAAGAGAAGCGGGTGGTGGAGATCTCCGAGGTCCGCTAACTCCCGGCGCAGATCTGCCGGACCAAACCCGGCAGGGAGGCAGGATCGGGATATCCCGGTCCTGCCGGCCTGTTCCGGCTCCCTGTGCCCGGAGTGGTGCCCGGCCCCTGGCCCGGACATGCCTCCGGAAGCAGGCCAGGGGTTGACTGGTGCCGGTTATATGGTAATATCAGACTATCTGATATTACCATAGCGCCTGTGTGGGCGCGTAACCACCAGCAAGGAGCAAAGACCATGGCAATCATTCAAAGCGGAGCCCGGTTATCTGCGGGCATGAATCACATAATTGCAGAAGACGGACCCTATCAGGATATGCTGATGGACTTCGCCATCCTGCGGCTCTCTCCCGGAGAAGTCTGGACAAACAGCGACCCCCGGGAACGGGCCTTTCTGCTCATGACAGGCACCGTAACCTTCGCCTGGAGCGAGGGCGGGGCGGCCCGGTCAAGCCAGTGTACGCGCCGGAGTCTCCTCGACGAAGACCCCTCGGCGCTTCATCTCTGCGCCGGTGCCGAAGCAACCCTTACAGCGGGACCCGAGGGCGTCGAGATCGCCCTGCAGTCCGTGGGCAATACAAAGGCCTTTGCTCCCCGCCTTTGGCAACCCGGGGAATACCGCTCGGACCGTTTCGGCGAGGGAACGCTCCAGGATACCAGTACCCGCACGGTTCGCACCATCTTCGATGCGGCCACGGCCCCCGAGAGCGGCATGGTTCTGGGAGAGGTGATCAACTATCCCGGAAAATGGTCCAGCTATCCCCCCCATGTCCATGCCCAGCCCGAGGTATACCACTACCGGTTTTTTCCCACCCAGGGGTTTGGTTTTTCCCAAGTGGGCGACGAGGTGTATCGCGTTACCAACGGTGACACCGTCACGATCGACTCCAACGTTCCTCATCCGCAGACGGCGGCACCGGGCTACGCCATGTACTACATCTGGATGATCCCCCATCTGCCCCAGGACCGGTTTGGGCCGGATTCCCGGATCTTTCAGGAAGAGCACACCTGGGTGATGAATGGAGATGCCCCGATCTGGCCCGATGCCTCCCTTGAAGAGGTGATGGATCACCAGGGATCGTGATCAGTCGGGAGAAGGAACCGGTGCAGAAGAAGGACCGGCAGAGGTTCCGCACAGAAGTGATGCGGCACATACGGGTGACGTGGTACACACGGACAATAACACCCTATTTCAACGATACCCCAAGGAGAAGCCGATGAAAACGGTTCGCATGACCATGGCCCAGGCGCTTTTGCGCTTTCTGGATAACCAGTATCTGGAAGCTGACGGGCAGGAGTACAAGTTTGTCGAGGGAATTTTCGGAATTTTCGGGCACGGAAACGTGGTCGGATTAGGCGAAGCCATCGTGGAAACCGAGCACAATCTGGTTTTCCGCCAGGGAAAGAACGAGCAGGCCATGGCCCACGCGGCGATCGGCTTTGCCAAGCAGCAGAACCGGCGGCAAATCTATGCAGTAACCAGTTCGGTAGGTCCGGGAGCGCTCAACATGGTAACCGCCGCCGCTACGGCCACGGTAAACCGCATTCCCGTGCTCTTTTTGCCGGGCGACACCTACGCGTGCCGCCAGCCCGATCCTGTTCTTCAGCAGGTAGAGAACGAGTTCGACCTGAACGTTACCGCCAACGACGCCTTCAAACCGGTGAGCAAGTTCTGGGACCGCGTATCGCGTCCCGAGCAGCTCATGAGTTCTCTCATTCACGCCATGCGGGTTCTCACAGACCCTGCCCAGACCGGCGCTGTCACCATCGGAATCCCCCAGGACACCCAGGCTGAAAGCTACGATTATCCCGAGAGCTTTTTCCGCAAGCGGGTGCATCGGGTGAACCGGCCGCAGCTCCCGGAAAACGCTCTGGAACGACTGACCGATCTTGTTGCAGGCAGCAAGAAACCCCTCATGATCTGCGGTGGCGGGGTTCGCTACTCCGAGGCCCGCGAGGCCTTCGGGAAGATCGCTGAAGAGTTTGGCCTTCCCTTCGGGGAAACCCAGGCAGGAAAGGGTACCCTCGCCTGGGATCACGCCTGGAACCTTGGCGGTATCGGTGTAACGGGAGGCGAGGCGGCAAACGTGATCGCCCGCGATGCCGATCTGCTCATCGCCGTCGGAACCCGCCTGGGGGACTTCACCACGGCCAGCAAGATCGCTTTTCAGAACCCGGACCTCAAAGTGGCAGCGATCAATATCAACTCCTTCGATTCCTTCAAGATGGACGCCGAGTCCTTCGTGGGCGATGCCCGGGAGGTGCTGAACCAGGTTGCACAGAAGCTTCGCGATCGTCGATACCGCAGCGCCTACACCACCGAGGTCAGCCAGGCCCGGGAGGCCTGGACCACGGAAGTGGACCGCCTCTACAGCGAGGAAGATCCCCAGGGGCTCAGTCAGACCAGAGTTCTGGGCGAACTCAACGAGAAGCTCCTGGATCCCTCGGACGTGGTGGTGAGTGCCTCGGGAAGCCTTCCTGGAGATATGCAGCGGGTCTGGCGATGCCGTCACCGGGATACCTATCACATGGAATACGGCTTCAGCTGCATGGGCTACGAGATCAACGCAGCCTACGGTGCGCAGCTGGCGCTCCCGAACCAGAGGGTGTACTCCCTGGTAGGAGATGGAGGGTTTGTCATGCTCCACAGCGAGCTTCTCTCGGCTGTGCAGGAGCAGGTCCCCTTTACGGTGGTGCTCTTTGATAACCACGGATTCCAGGTAATCGACAACCTGCAGACCAATCAGGGAATTTCCAGCTATGCCAACGAGTGGCGCAAGCGGCAGGGGCCGGAGGGAAAGCTCCTGGGTGACTACCTGGAGGTGGACTACGCCAAAATTGCCGAGGGATATGGCGTTACAGCCTATCGCGTAAGCACCCTGGAGGAGCTCCGCCAGGCCGTGACTGAATCAAAAAAGGTGAACGGTCCCGTTCTGATCGATGTGAAAGTCACGGAGAAGTCCATGACTCACGGGTACGAGAGCTGGTGGCGTGTCGGGGTTCCGGAAGTTTCAGCGAGTCCCACCGTTCAGGCTGCGCACAAGGATCTGAAGGATCACCTGAAGCAGGTTCGACTCTTCTAGATTCCTGCCCCCCGGGTGTATCCCGGGGCCATGGGAATGCAGCGCTCCGCCTCTCTCGGGCCGGGGCGCTGTTTTTTTTGGCCGCCTGGACAGAGCTGCCTGGACAGAGCCGCCTGGACAGGGACACCTGGCCCGAGCCTCCTGGACAGATTGCCGGAGAGGTCAGTCGGGGCTTTATGTTGCCAGAGCCGTTGGTTCCAGGGACGCTGCCTCGGGTGCAGTTACCTCGGGTGCAGTCGCCTCGGGAAGCGCCCGGTCTGCGGAACCTCCCGGGGCAGTCGAAGGAAGGTGCAGGAGTTTTCTGATTCTTCTGAAGTGGCGGCCATGGCGGCGGAGGGCTATTGCCGGAGCTTCCAGGCGAAGGGTTCGCACGATATCGGCATGATCCAGGGCAACCTCGTGAAGATCCTGCATCTTGATGTAGGAGGTCCGGATCTCCTCGCTCATGAAGGCGTGGAGACTTGCATAGAGGGCACAGAAGAGCCTGTTTCCGCCGGCCTCCACAATCAGCTCGTGGAACCGGTAGTCGGCCTCCACCATGCGGCTGATCTCGTGGTGTTCTGCGGCCTCTTCCATGATGAGGATCTGCTGATCCAGCATCTCCAGGGTTTTTAGCGCCCCTGGATCGGCCTTGGTCAGGGATTCGCCCAAGCGGCTGAAGCAGATGTTTTCTATCACCTCGCGCAGTTCCAGAACATCGCGAAGATCGTCCTCTCCCAGGAGCAACGCCCAGGTTATTGCCTCGGACGAGACGTGGGCTCGCCCCCGGACATAGGTCCCCTTGGCGGTGCGGGATTCCAGGACCCCCAGGTGCTGGAATACCTTGATCGCCTCCCGGATTGAAGACCGGCCCACCCCGAACATCTGGGCAAGATCCTTCTCTGTGGGAATGCGGGTGCCGGGCCGATAATGTCCGGAGGCGATCAGGTCTTTGAGCCGAGCCATGACTTGCGCAACTACTGTTCGTTGCGCGATGGGGGTTTCTTCTTCAAGATAATGGTTCATAGGGCCTCCGCGCGTAAGTATATTATAATCAGACTATCTGAACATATTATTGTACAGCAGGGTTTGGACATTTGTCATTCTAAATTTTACGTCTTTTCATGGAGCCCGGTTCCTGCCGCTGTCTCCCTGTTTTTTTCGTGATCCTTTTTGACCTTGAGGATGCAGTAATTCCAGTTCATGATCTCCGGTTCAAGTTTGCCCAGAGATTCTTCAAAGCACCGATCGTGTTTTTTTGGAGGGTGATCCTGGATACTGCGGGGCACGATCACGTACTCGTAATCGCTGATCTTCCCGTAGGGCTCCACCCCGGGCATGGGATGGTCCTGAAACTCGTGTTTGGTGAGCACCAGGATTTTGCATCCCTCAAAATCGTTAAGAATGGCCCGCTTGATCCGCTGCTCCTGACGGGATTCGATAAACAGATCCTCTCCCCAGACCTGGGAGGTGCCTTGCACGATAAAATCAAAGCTCTTCCTGGTGAAAGATTTCTCGGGGTCCCCCAGAATTGTGCGGGTTACCGGATCAAGAACGCCACCTGCGGTTACCACTGAAAGTTTTCGGTGATCCACGTGCTGCCCCAGGAGCATGGGCAAAATCCCTGCATTATGGGTGTGCAGCGAGAAGGTCCGGTCGGTGCTGTGCTGATGGTCGATGAAGATACTTGCCAGATGATACACCGTGCTCCCGGCCCCGAGAAGCACCGAGATATCACGGGAGGAGGCCCCTGTGGAGGTATCCTGCGGAGCAGGGATTGTCGAGAGGATTTTGTCGTAAGCCCCCCGGGCGGCTTTGATCTTCTGAGGGACGTAGAGGTGTTGCTTTTGAATGAACTCCAGCATCTCCCGGTGGAGGGAAACCCGGAAGGTATTCACATCGCGGCGGGCCTTCTTTTCAAAAAGCCGAGCTCCGATCTCGTCCTCGTAGCGTCGCAGTTGCGTATATACCCACTGATTACTGCTGTACTCAACCCCGAACCGGTCTTTCAGATGGGTGCAGAGATCCTCCACGGGAATGGCGATATCCCAGATCGATTCAGCATCGCTGGATTCAAAGATCTCCGAGAAGTGGTAGAGGACACCCATAACCAGCTCTTTACGCTTCAGGCGTTGGGGTTTCTTTTCAGCGTGATGTCGCATATGTAGAGATTGAAGCACGATACGAAGGATTACGCAAGAAAATAGTCATTAAGCTAATATACGTTTAATAGTTATATCGCTAAATCAGGCTATTAAGAATCAGGAAGTATTTTCTGGGGTTCTTGACTATGTCATGGTAGGATTTTCCTACAATATGGAACAATCCATGAGGAGGTATCTGTGATGAAACGGATGTGTTTGGTGCTGGTTGTGCTGATGCTTTGTGCAGCAACGGTTTTTGCCGGCGGAAAGAGGGAAGAAGGGGTTACCACCCTGACTATTGCCGGTCGTGACGGGGCCTTTGGAACGGCCATGGAGCTTGCTACGCAGGAGTATACCCGCCAGAACCCGAATGTGCGCTTTGAAATTCTCAAGCTCTCCGGGGCGGAGCTCATGGAGCAAACTGTTATCGAGCTTCGGGGTGGAACGGGTGCGTTCGACGTTCTTTTGGTGGATGACCCCTTCCTCCCCAGAATTCAGGAGGCAGGATGGCTTGTGAATCTGGACACCCTCTACCGGGAAAAGGGTCTGGAGATCGACCCCGATCTGGTGGAGAACATGGTGAACGTGGGACGCTATCCCCATCCCTCGGGTGATCTCTACGCCCTGCCTCACGTAGGAAACGTAGCTCTCTTTGCCTATCGTCACGATATTGCTGCACGCTATGGCTACAGCGCGATCGATACCTGGAGTGATGTTCTTGATATCGCGCAGCGTGTTGCCGCCGAGGGTGACGACACCGTGCCGGTGCTCTTTCGCGGTGTCCAGGGCAACCCCATCGTGACAGGGTTCTTGCCGCTCTTCTGGGCCTTTGGTGCCGATATTCTGGTCGATGGAAAGCCTGCCTTTGACACGCCGGAAGCGCTGGCAGCGGTGGAGTTCTTTCTGGAGCTGGCCGAGTACGCTCCCGCCGGAGTTACCGCCTACCAGTCCACCCAGGTGCGTGATGCGCTTATGTCCGGTGCCGGTGCCATGGCTATCGAGGTCTGGCCGGGCTGGATCGGAGATCTGGAAAACCCCGAGCAGTCGAACGTGGTGGGACAAGTCTCGATCGCAGCTCATCCGGGTCAGGTCAAGGGCTCTTCGTCCATGATCGGTGCCTGGATGGTGGGCATCCCCCGGGATTCCCGGAACATCGATGCTGCCTTTGATTTTATCCAGTATCTCACCAGTGCGCCCGTGCAGGAAATGATGGCTGATGAGACAGGGATTCCTCCCACACGTCATAGTGTGCATCATATTTCCCGACTCCAGGAAAAATATCCCTGGTATCCGGCTCAGCTGGCGGGACAGATCTCAGGATCCGTACGTCCCAGAACCGACTACTGGCCCCAGATAGAGACCACCTTCGGTGATTATCTCCAGCGTGCGCTGGTGGGCGAGGTTTCTGCCGAAGAGGCTCTGCAGCAGATCCAGCGGCGGGTAACGGAGATTCTGCGGTAACGTTTTCATACCTGACCCCGGAGCGTCTCCTTTCTCGGGAAAGGATCTCCGGGGTCTCTCCCCTCTTCGGGGGAGCCCGACCGGGTCCTTCATAGAGGATTCCCGGGGCGTCCAAAGGAACTTCCAAAGGAATAGACAGACCATGAGAAACACAGATCGGTTGGCCCACAACGCTTTTTTCTACGCAATTTTTGCGCCGGCGTTGATCATCATTCTTTTTTTGACAACCTACCCAATCGGGACAATTCTGCGCGATTCTTTCTACGAGTATGATTTTATCACGGGATCGCGACTGTTTATCGGATTTGAAAATTACAGCCGGATAATCGGCGAGGAACTCTTTCAGCGATCCTTCCAGAATACGGTGCTTTTCACCTTTGGGGCCAGTTTTCTGGAAGTTTTTCTGGGAGTGCTTATTGCGTTTTTGCTCTACCGGGATTTCCGGGGAAAACGGGCAGCTTCGCTGGTGATCATCTTCCCCATGATCATCTCCACCATGGTGATCTGCGCTATCTGGCAGATCTTTTATCACTACGAGATAGGGCTCTTTAACTATCTTTTGGGGATTCTGGGGGTTGCCCCCGTGGGATGGCTCACGGACAGACAGATGGCCCTCTTTTCCATCATTCTGGTGGACATCTGGCAATGGACCCCTTTTGCCTTCCTGATCATCCAGGCTGGCATGAGCTCCATTCCCAGGGAGCTCTTCGAGGCGGCTCGGATAGACGGAGCCCGGTCCTCCCAGATCGCTTTCAAGGTAACGCTGCCCATTCTTTCGGGACAGATCCTGCTGGTGCTCATGCTCAGAACCCTGGACACCTTCCGGCTCTTTGACAAGGTCTACGCATTAACCGGCGGAGGGCCCGCCAACGCGACCCAGACCCTCTCCTTCTTTATCTACCGCGAGGGCTTCTCCTTTTTCAACTTTGGGCGGGCCAGCGCAGCGTCGGTGATCACGCTCTTCTTTGTTTCCTTTCTTGCCCTCTTTTATGTCCGAAAACTGCTCCGGGAGGATGACTGAGATGTACCGATTTCGTTTCTACCTGCAAAGAGCGCTCTTCTGGATCACTCTGGTGGCCTTTCTGGCAGTCATTGTTGCCCCAATCTACTGGATGGTGAACACCTCCCTGAAGACCCCTCGGGAGGTGATCAGCCCCATTCCCACGTTTTTCCCCCAAACACCGACCCTGCAGAATTACGGAAACGTCTTTTCTGCCGGGATCTGGCGGAACTTCTACAACACCGTGGTTGTGGCAGTCTCTTCAACCGCTTCGTCGATCGTCCTGGCCTTTCTCGCTTCCTACGCCCTGGTGCGGTTCAGGTTTCCCCTGAAGATCAACCGGCTCTTCCTGATCTGGGTCCTGGTGGTTCGAATATTGCCTCCCATCGTTCTGGCGGTTCCGCTCTTTACCGTTTTTAACCAGGTGCGGTTGATCAACACCCTGGCGGGGCTGATCATTGCCTTCCAGATCTATACGCTTCCCTACTCCATATGGATTATCTACGGCTTTCTGAAGTCCCTGCCCCTGGAGTTCGAGGAAGCGGCGATGATCGATGGAGCTTCTCCGGGGAGGGTTCTGGTCTCTATTGTGGCTCCCCTGGTGAGAACCGGTGTGATTGCCACGTCGATTTTCAGTCTTATTCTCGCCTGGAACGAGTTTCTCTTTGCCCTGCTCTTTGTACGCACGCCCCGGCTTCTCACTCTGCCGGTGGTGATCTCGCGGTATATCGGGGAGTACTCAACCCAGTGGGGTGAACTCATGGCGATTGGTTTGATGGCGTCGCTGCCGATTCTTGTTTTTTCGAACCTGGTGTACCGGCAGCTAACCCAGGGTTTCTCCATGAGCTTGAAGTGAGGTCAGTCTCTATGAAATATTCGCAGCGGGTACTGGTTACAGCCCACACAGGGTGCGAGAACACCAGGGCAAACACGGCGGAGTCCTTTCTTGCCGGAATAGAAGCGGGGGCTGACCTGATAGAAGTGGACATCAGGAGCAGTCGCGACGGGATACCCGTGCTCCATCACGATGAAGAGCTGACCAACTCCCGGGGCGATCGGCGTTCCATTGCCGATTGCACCTACGAAGAGGCCCGGGCCTTCATGGCTGATGAGCCAGAGTTGCTTCCTTCTCTGGAAGAGATCTTTTCTCTGGCAAAGGGTAAGTCCTGTCTTGTCAATCTTGATCTGAAAGACCCCGGAAGCCTTGGCTATATTCGGAGGCTCCTCTCGTCGTGGAGCCTGGAGGATGGTGTGGTCTTTACGGGGTGCAACGCCGAGTGGGCAAGGATGATCACCGGGGAGTTCCCCCGGTTGCAGGTGATGCTCAACGCCTCGGAGCTCCAGGACATTCCCCTAGCCATGGAGGATTACGAGGCCTACGCTCGATTAACCTGCCGGAGCGCCCGCGAAGCAGGATGCTGCGGGATCAATCTTCACCACCGCCTGTGCCAGCCCTTTCTGGTGGACTACGCCCACCGGCGGTTTCTCCCGGTTTCTGTCTGGACAGTGAACGACAAGGAAACCATGGAGGATTTAATCGGCCAGGGGGTTTCCTCGATCACCACCATGGAGCCCCGGAAGCTCATGGGGCTTCAGGGACTCCTGCCGGAACAGGAGGGGTGCGCTTCTGCCGCTATACGTTCAGTTTGAGCAGCTTCCGGGTGCGCTCGAAATGCTCCCGGTGGCGCAGGCAGGATTGCTCGGGAGATCGCTTCTGGATGACCTCCACGATCTCGGCGTGATCCCGGGCTGCCTCGGAAAGTTCTGACATCTCGGTATAGGACGAACGGATCTCCTCACTCAGAAAGGCGTGGAGACTGGAGTAGAGCGCCCGGAAGAGCTGGTTTCCGCCTGCCCGGACAATGTGGCCGTGAAAACGGTAGTCGGCCTCCACCAGATCCTGTACCTGGTTGGTGGCCGCCGCCTGTTCCATCACGGAGACTTGCTCCTGGAGTGCTTTCAGCACCTGTCGGGCTGAATCGGAACCGCTGGCAAGCTCCTGGGTGAGGCGGGCAAAGCAGACGCTTTCGATCGCTTCGCGCAGTTCCATCACGTCCTGAAGGTCATCATCCCCCAGGAGCAGAGCCCAGGCGATCGCTTCGGATGAGATGTTTGCCCGTTCCCGGAGAAATGTCCCTTTTGCTGCCCGGGACTCCACAACACCAAGATGCTGAAAAACCTTAATGGCCTCACGAACAGAAGATCGCCCCACACCGAGCATCTCGGAGAGTTCTTTTTCCGTGGGGAGGCGGTCGCCGGGGCGGTATTTTCCCGAGGCGATAACTTCTTTGAGGTGAGCCATAACCTGGGCAACAACGGTTTGTTGCGAAATATGCGCGTTCTCGGTCGATGAGTACAAATCCATCGGATCCCCCAAAATATCAATGTAAGCGATTAACCGCCGGCAGGAATACAAAACACCTAATCGCGATAAAACTTTATCATACAATTCTGACCGTGACCACCGCAGATCGCCTGGAGCGAGGCCATGGTCAAGGCCATGGTCAGGGCCAAAAAAAACCCTACCCTGCTGCACGGCAGGGTAGGGATCAGGAGGTTCCCGCAGAGCCCTGCCGAAAAGGCCCTGCGGGAAATACTGCACAATCTATCGGCCCAGCGTTGCCCAATGGTTCCCGAAAATTTTCTCCTCGTCGGGGAGAACAGCGGGAATGGGCTTGGACACCCAGGTGACATTCCGGAAATGCCAGTAGGCGATATTTTCCGTGGTCATGTTGCCGCCCCAGGTTCCGCACCCCAGGGTAAGAGAGAAGGGCATGCCGTTATCGTAGTTTCCGCTGTTGGCGGCGCTCTGGGCCTGGCGAACCATGATACGACTTACCGGTGCCTGGAGGCCCAGCTCCATGATGCGGTCATCCCGGGTGGTATGAATACCGCAGGAGTGACCGTAGCCGGAGAAAGCCGTGATATCTTGAACGAACTGAATCGCCTGGGGAAACCCGCTGTATTTCCAGAGGGTCATCACCACCGAGAGCTTCTCCCCGGCGAAGAGTTCCTGGGGTTCTACCTTCCCGGCCTCCACCATAATGAACCGGGTTGACTCGGGAACGGAGAACCCGGCGAGACTCGCGATTTTTCCGGCGCTTTGGGCGACAACGGCCCTGTTCAGGGTGTGGCCGTCGGGCCACATGGCAGCTTTCAGCTTGGCCTTCTCCTCGGCGTTGCAAAGGTATCCACCCTGCTGCTTCAGCTCTTCCACCATGGCGCTGTAGATCGAGGACTCGATCACCAGGGAGTTCTCGGCGGAGCAACTCGTGGCGTTATCAAAGGTCTTGCCCAGGGCAATCTTTTTTGCAGCGTCTTTTCTGTCGGCTGTCTCGTCAACGATCACCACGGCGTTTCCTGCGCCCACGCCGTAGGCGGGGGTTCCGCTGGAGTAGGCGGCTTTCACCATGCCGGGGCCGCCCGTGGCAACCACCAGATCAACCACTTCCATCAGCTCCTGAGTGAGATCCACCGTGGGCTCCTCGATCCACTGAACCAGATCTTCGGGGCCTCCAGCCTTCCGGATTCCGTCGCGCAGCTTCTGTGCCGCCAGGCCGGAGCATCCCTTACCCTTGGGGTGGGGAGCAAAGATAACGGCGTTGCGGTTTTTCAGGATCGCCAAACCGTTTCCTCCCACCGAGGAGGTGGGGTTGGTCACAGGGATCAACGCTCCCACCACACCCACGGGTTTGATGATCTTGATCAGACCTTTTTCGGGATCTTCCTCAAGAACGCCCACGGACTTTACCCCGTGAAGATCCCGCAGGGTTCCCAGAATTTTTTTCTGGTGCTTCAGGAGCTTGTCTTCATAGACTCCCAGGCCGGTTTCCTCGTGGGCAAGGCGGGCACAGGCCTCGGCGCTCTCGGTTTTGTAGATCTCCCAGCCGGCCGCCGCCACCAGGGCGTCGATCTCTTCCTGGGAGTAGTGTTCTATCTGCTTTTGTGCTGCCCGCGCACGGGCCAGTTTTTCCTGTACTATGCTCATGATTCTGTCCTTTTCCTCGTATTCTCTTGGGCTCTTCCCGGCTTTGTATTTGTCAGGTTATTTGTCAGGGTTCGGGATCATCAGATCCCGGATGATCTGACACAGCTCGGCATATCCGCCAATGAACTGTCGCAGGGTGCGAACGTTTGCCCCGTAGGTGTCAAACTCGGCAGGGGTCATCCCGTCGGGTTCGTAGGCGCGGCGGAAATCTTCAATCTTTGAGGAAAGTTCCTTGATGATCGCCGGATCCACGGGTTTGCTCATGCGCTCTTCCACGGTCACGTCGGAGCCGTTAAAGCGTTTGGCCCACTTGCAGGGAATGGTAAGAACCACGTCGCCTCCGATGAACTGGGACCAGTGGTAGTGGTTTCGGTAGGCAGCCGCCAGAAGTCGGGTGGTGTAGCCCTTTTCCTGGTAGATCCGGTAGGCGTTCTTGAAGACCGCGACACCGGCCCATTCCAGGTAATCGGGGTTCACGATGATGTTTTCCCTGTTGGTGACAACCTTCATCCAGTCGTCGGTGCGCCCCACCATGATGGTACAAACGGGAGCCATTTTGGAGTTGTCCAGTCCCTCGGCTTCGCGGCGTTTCAGGCCCCGCTCAACCGCTTCGGCCACGGCAAGAGCCTGGGGAACGGTGAAAGAGACCGTGGCGTTCACGCTTATCCCGTGATAGGTGACCTCTTCAATCGCTTTTACACCGGCCTCGGTGACGGGCATCTTCACGTTCAGATTCGGGATAACCTGGGCAAAATGAAGGGACTGCTTCACCATCGCTTCGGCGTCCCGATAGAACTTGGCGTTGGTCTGCATGGAGAGGCGGCCTTTTTTTCCACCGGTCTTCTCGAAGACAGGTTCAAGCAATTTGGCCGCCTTTATGGCCATTTCATCGATCAGTTTCCAGGCTATATCGTCCTCGGTGGCGGTGGGGAGTTCCCCGATGATCTCGCGGATGCGGCCTTCCCAGTCGGAAAAGCTCTTTTTGAGGACGTCCACCACAATGACAGGGTTTGTGGTGGCCCCCACCGCGCCGTGCTGTATCCCGTACTCCAATTCGTCCGTGGCGCTTGAATCGTTCCAGTAGTCTGTAGGGGTTGTCTGGCTCATTTCGTGCAGGGGGCTTTGATAGGCACTCATCGTTTCATCCTCCGTGATTTTTCATCTTCGGGCAGCCAGGGTGTTGAGCCGCTGCCTCGTATTCAATAGCCAGAGGCGTTGTGCATGCAACCGGACCTCTGGTTATCCGTCATTTGGTTTGTCTGATAAACGGATTATATATCATATTTCCCCGTTGTCAATCCCGAAATTTCAAGGTCCGGTCCTGAAGGCCTCATAAAGAGGGGCTTCGGGGAAGGAGGACGGCAAATCAGATGTTGATTGTCTGATAATCTTGACATATGAACAAAGAGGGCGTAGCGTAGAGAAACAAGGAGTGAAGACAGTGGGAAACCGAGAAGCGATTCAGCATATGAAGACGATCCGGGAGCAGGTCCGCCTTGGCGGCGGGGAAGCGCGGATAGAACAGCAGCACCAGAAGGGGAAGCACACCGCGCGGGA